>CBEVTC010000001.1:0-45453 GCA_965552715.1 uncultured archaeon
AATTTCAGGGCGGGCAAAGCCTTATCGAAAGAATATTTCTTTGGGTCAAGCAGGGTTCCGTCAAGATCTGTGAAAATTATAATCTTCATACGTAAAGCCACTTGGGATATTTTTTAAACTTTTTCCTGTACTCATGCAAAGTGATCATGGGCGGGCGTTCTCTTTCGGTTATTATTTTATTTTTCAAGTGATATTCGCCATCACGCCTCTCTATAATTCTGTATTTGTTTTTTATCTTATTAACAAGTATCAGTTTCCCAAGGGTATTCGCTCTCTTAACGAAAACCTGTAAGATTCCGAATGCCATGTTGCTGAGACCGGATAACTCCTGGTTTCTGTGAACCCTTCTTACCAGATCCACCTGTGCTATGGAGTTGAGGCCGAACTTTTTAACAAGGTCTATCATCATCCCTGTTTCAACCCCGTAACCTGTGAAATATGGTATTTTTTCCAGGGCTGTCCTCCTCGCTGCGGCTTCTCCACTAAGAGGTTGTATGAAACCTGAAATCCTTGGGAAATACATGTTGAGCAGTGGTCTTATCAAAAGTTCCGTGACCCTCCCTCCTCCCAGAGGCTGGAGTTTATCCCCCACCCTCAATGGTCTTTTGTAGTAGGGCTTTACGAACTTTATTTTCGGATGGGTAAGCAAAGGGCCAAGAGGGCCGTAAACAAACCTCGGATGGATGTTCCGGATGTCGGCATCAACCCAGCAGACGATGCTCCCATTTGAAACATATAATCCCTTCCATAAGGCTTCCCCCTTACCCTTCCAGTTTCCCCGTTTTTTCAAAACTTTGCTGTCTATGCAGACTGTCGCTCCTGCCTCCTCCGCGACCTCTCTCGTTTTATCAGTGCTGTTGGAATCGATAACGATTATTTCATCAACGAGCCCGTGCTTGTCCATTAAACTTGACTTTAAAACCTTGACCACCTTTCCTATCGTACGTTCCTCGTTTAAGGTGGGAATCAAAACGCTTATCGTTTCTTTCTGCTTCTTTTTAAATTTGACCAGTCTTCTTATGTGGGAAAAGCTCTTGCACTTGAACCTGTTCTTGGTGAACCATTCTTCTACTTTCATAAGTTATTAAAATTTCGTTGGTGGGTATAAAAAAGTTTAATTCCAAGAAAAGGCTCATTTCCTCCATTTCTTTTTAACATACCCTACGAGATCGACCAGCCGTTTGCTGTACCCCCATTCGTTATCGTACCAGGCAAACACCTCTATCAGATCGCCCTCTATGTTCGTGAGCAGGGAGTCGAATATCGCTGAATGCGGATTTCCTATTATGTCCAGCGAAACTATCGGCTCCTCGCAGTATTGTAGTATACCATTGAGCTTGCCTTCCGCCGCCCTCTTGAAAGCCCTGTTTATCTCATCCACGCTCGCTTTTTTGCGAAGCTCTACAACCAAGTCCACAATAGAACCGTCCGCAACCGGCACGCGCATGGCTGAGCCTGTCACCTTTCCTTTCAGTTTCGGTATGACCTCTCCCAGGGCTTTCGCTGCTCCTGTGCTCGTAGGGACTATCGAAGTCGCTGCGGATCTCCCCCTCCTCCAGTCCTTGTGAGGAGCGTCGAGAAGCCTCTGGTCCGATGTGTATGCGTGGATGGTCGTCATGAAGCCCTTCACTATCCCGAATTTGTCGTCAAGGACTTTAGCCACAGGAGCGAGACAGTTTGTAGTGCAGGAAGCGTTCGAAATAACATCGTCTTTTTTCGGGTTATAGGTATTTTCATTCACACCGAGAACTATCTGCCTGATGGGCTTGTCTCCCTTTGGCGGAGCGGAAATTATCACCTTCTTCGCTCCCGCTTTCAAGTGACCCTCAACCTGTTCCCTCTTTCTGAAAAAACCCGTGGATTCTATCACCACGTCAATCCCTAGCTTCCCCCATGGAAGATTTGCTGGGTCCTTTTCCGAGAACATCAGGATCCTATCGCCGTTCACGGAAATGAAGTTTTCCCCTGCCTTGATCTTCCCGTCGAACCTCCCGTAAACGGAATCGTACTTGAAAAGATGTCCCATAGTTTTCGCATCTGCCAAATCGTTCACAGCTACGACATTGAAGTCCTTATTTCCCAGGGAAGCCTTCAGAAAATTCCTCCCTATCCTTCCAAAACCATTAATAGCGACTTTCAGCATAACATCACCCTATTTGAATTTATGAAATATCTTCGTAATAAAGGTTTCATTTCAAAGCTATGAGAGCATCCGCAATCGAAGAGGCGTCTCCAATACCCGTTATGACTTTTGGTTCAGGCGTTACGTAAGCTGGGATCAACACGGAATCCTTCCCTTCAATCTTCTTCACCTCGTATCTATCGAGTTTCGAAACCCTCTCAAGGTTTTCCTTTATCCCCCCGAATAACTTTGCGGCTGGAACCTTCACGGAATACTCCCCTGCTTTCGAGTTTTTCTCCCTGTCCTTTCGGAAGAAGGTTAACCTGTATTTGATCGAATGGATCGTGAGCCTATCAAGACCGCTACTTTTCATGAATTCCGAGAAAAACCCCGGATTTTCGAGAGGATCGCCTTCGAAACCTATGAATTTCGTCTCGCATTCGTTCATGCCCAGCGAATTCAAAACCCCTTCATCCGTTAGTTTCTTGATCGCATATCTTATGGTTTCCGTCCCCTCGCCGAGCTCCAGGTGGACCTTGCATTTTTTCCCCGTCAGGATATCCGAGATTAAATCGACCTTATTCCTGTATGTAGGGGAAACCAAATGAAAACCGCAGAGCCAGAGCATATCCGCGAAATTTATGTTCTTCCAGAAATGTTCATCCAACCTGCATTCGTAAGAGGCGGGATCAAAGGTGAATATCTTCCTGTGATCTTTCCTTTCGAAAGATAAATGTTCGAATTCTGGATCGTCCATAATAGTTTCAAGAGGTTCAACAAAACCTCTTTTGTTAGCCAATTCTATTCCTTTATGTTTGCTGAGCATTTCCATTATCGATTTAGGTCTTAAAGGACACGACAAAACACATGGAATTCCCAATTCGTTGAGAACTAGCGCCGCGTTACCTGCATTCCCCCCTATTTTCCTTATCCCTTTGAAATTCCCCTTCAAGAATTCGAAAAGTTCTTTGTCTATCAAACATTCGCAATCTTTTCGTTCGTTTTCCAGAACGTAAACTATCTCTCCGGGTTTCGAAAGTATCTCCTTTGAGGGTTTCACGGGCTCGATCCCTTCGAATTTTTTTGTATCGTAATCGGTTATTATGGAATCCAGATTCGTGAACAAACCAACGAAAATCCTCATGTTTATAATTTCATTTTGGTTAATTAAAAACACCCGTAAAATCGCTCGAAAATACAGGTAAAAAACTTATATTACTAAAATACAATTTCAAAATCACAATGAAAAATAAATTTAAGAACATCGGTTTCATCTCCACGAGAATTGCAGGTACGGATGGAGTATCTTTAGAAATAGATAAGTGGGTTAAGGTTCTGGAGAGAAATAGGTATAATTGTTATTATTTTGCTGGAATATCCGATAGACCACCCAAAAAATGCTTCCTGGTGAAAGAGGCTCATTTCGAGCATCCAAAAATCATGAAAATAAGGAAAGAATGTTTCGGGAATGAAGAGCGTTCCCCTAAAATCAGCAAACTGATTGAAAACTTGAAAAATCAGCTCAAGAAAAAAATCCAACAATTCGTTGAGAAGTTCGATGTGGACTTGATCATCCCTGAGAATGCGTTAGCCATCCCCATGAACATTCCCTTGGGTTTGGCGATTACGGACTTCATTGCTGAAACTGGTTTCCCCACAATAGCGCATCATCACGATTTTTATTGGGAAAGAAATCGCTTTCTGGTTAATTCTGTAAACGATTATCTGGACCGGGCATTCCCGCCAGATTTGCCATCTATCAAACATGTGGTGATAAATTCCATTGCCAGCGAGGAGCTAAGTCACCGAAAGGGGATTTCAAACACCATTATTCCTAATGTCTACGATTTCGCTTCCCCTCCTTCCCGGTCGGACAGCCATTGCCCGGATCTGCGAAAGAGTATCGGATTAAAAGAAAACGATTTGTTCATCCTCCAGCCCACGCGCGTGGTCCCTCGTAAATGCATTGAAACATCGGTTGAACTTGTTCATCAAATGAAGCTGAAAAATCCCGTGCTCGTTATCTCCCATGCTAGCGGTGATGAGGGAAGCTCTTATTACGAAAACATCAAAGAATACGCGAAAAATCTGGATGTGAAAATTGTTTCTATCAAGAAGATTATTGGACCTAAAAGAATGGAGAAAAGGGGGGGGAAGATTTATACCATAGGAGACGTGTATCTATGCGCGGATTTGGTAACATATCCTTCAAGTTATGAGGGATTTGGAAACGCCTTCCTTGAGGCAATTTATTATAGAAAACCTGTTGTTGTGAACAGATACCCGATTTACATCGTGGATATTGAACCAAAGAGATTCGATCTGATCGCCATCAATCGTTTTGTCACGAAAGAAACAATCAAAAAAATCAGAGAGATTCTGAAAAACGAAAAAAGAAGGGAGAAAATGGTAGAAAAGAATTACCGTGTGGCGCTCAAGTATTTTTCTTATGAAGTGCTGGAGAATTCACTAAAAGATATCATCGAGGAGCTACAAAAAGAGGGGGAATGAAATGAAAAAGTTAAACATCGCTTTGCTGCATTACTCATGCCCTCCCGTGGTGGGGGGTGTAGAGGAAGTCGTTAGCCAGCAGGCCTTCCTATTTCAAAGGTATTTCCAAAAAGTCAAAATCTTTGCGGGTATGGGGGCGCAATTTTCCGATTATTTTCAGGTGGAGATCAACCCATTACTTGGGTCGCGAAATAAAAAGATATTACATGCCCACAAGTCGGCAAGAGAGGGGAACCTCAAGCCAATCGAATCACTGACCTTGAAGATTTACAAGTATCTAAAGCGTTCACTCCAGGATTTCGATATCCTAATCGCCCACAATGTCCTGACCATGCGCTACAACCTACCATTAACTTACGCCCTCCTACGTTTGGCTGAGGAGGATTTTATCCCCATAATTGGCTGGGACCATGATTCTCCTTATTTCTATCATGATTATCCTTCCTACTTGGACGAAGAACCGTGGAGTATCCTTAAACAATATAATTCAAAGGTATATTATGTGGTTATTTCAGAGAGCCGTAAGAGACAATTCGAAAAGTTATACGGCAAGGGGAATAACATTCATGTCGTGCCTAATGGTATTGACCCCATTACCTTTTTTGGATTGAGCCCTTTAACAATTCGGTTAATCCAGGAACAAGATCTCTTTGATGCCGACTTTTTAATAGTGCAGCCATCGCGCCTACATCCACGAAAAAATGTGGAATTGTCAATCCGCGTGTTGCGAGCGCTTAAGGATATGGGGATAAACGCACGTTTGTTGATTACAGGTACTTATGATCCCCACGAGTCTAGAACGGTCGAATATTATAAGAAAATCCTGTCACTTGCCCGGGAATTGAACGTTAAGAAGGACGTTCTTATGACAGCAGAATATAAATTTAAGAGCGGTCAACGCCTCATCCCCAGTCGTATTATAATGCGGGACCTTTACCTTATTTCCGATATTTTATTCATGCCCAGTATTCAGGAAGGGTTTGGCCTTCCGTTGCTGGAATCCGGCATGATTAAATTGCCTATTGTTTGTTCTGACATTTCTCCTTTCAAAGAAGTTGGGGGTAATGAGGTCTGCCTTTTCAAACTAAGTGAAACCCCTGAAGAGATCGCTGAAAAAATTCTCAATTTACTTTCGATTAGAAAATCAAACCGTTTTTTCCGCAGGGTTATCAAAGATTATACATGGGATAACATATACAAAGAGAAATTGCTTCCTCTTTTGACCGAGATAAAAGAAAAAAACCTGAAATGATTTTAAACCTTGGGTGAAATTTTATTCATGTTATATCTCGTAGGCCTGGGCGTATGGAACGAGAAGGACATCTCACTCCGCGGGATCGAGGTTTGCAAGCGAGCTGATTCTGTCTATTGCGAATTGTACACGGCGTACTGGGGAGGAGACCTTAAGAAACTGGGAAAATTAATCAGTAAGAAAATCGAAATCCTTGAGAGGAAGGATGTGGAGGAGGGATCGGATAAAATCCTAGAGGATGCTAAATCGAAAGATATCGTACTCCTCGTCCCGGGTGATCCCCTCGTGGCGACAACGCATGTTCATCTGATTCTGGAGGCGAAGAAAGCGAACATACCCATCGAAATCGTTCATTCCTCCTCGATATACACGAGCATCTCCCGAACCGGTCTGCAGATATACAAGTTCGGCAGGACGGGAACTGTCATAACCCCGAAAGGGGGGTATGAAAGTCGGGGGTTCTACGATTTGATCAAAGAAAACCTTAAACACGGTCTGCATACGCTTCTTCTCCTCGACAGGGACATGGGGACGAAAAGAGCGCTCGAAATACTCAAGGGGATAGAAAGGGGGAAGAGAAAGAAGATTTTGAAGCATGCTGTTCTCTGTTCTAAACTGGGGTCGGAACACGAAAGGATCGTTTACGGGAAGATTGAGGATTTGCTTGATATGGACCTCGCCCCTCCGGCCGTGATAATCATCCCCGGAAAGCTTCATTTCATGGAGAAGGAATTCTTGGAGATGCTGGAATAGAAATTACTGAATCTCCCTGTAAAATGAAACGTCTATCGAAAAGAGCCCGACACCCACGACTATCATCAGAACCACTATCAGGACGAGCGTGATGAACGGGTCGAGATTCGCAAAAGAATACGCGATCAGGTAGACGAGGAGGAGGACTGCTATTAAAAAGACTATGGAAACTATTATCCTTAACTTCCAAGAGAACTGCTTCACATGAACCTCATCCCTTTTGAATGCCATGTTAAAACCTCACAACCAAGTTTCTATATATATTTATAAATTAATTTAACATAAATATTGTCATTCGCGGGGTTTGACTATGCATTCGCTGCCCGTATTCGATTTGAATGGAAAGGAGAAGGGGAGGATTTCGTTACCCGAAACTTTCTCGGAAAGGGTTCGAATTGATCTTATTCGAAGGGCGGTGCTTGCGGAGGTGAGCAAATCGAGGAAAGCGTACGGAAGCGATCCTCTCGCTGGGCACAGGAGTTCCGCCCATTACCACGGGAGGAGGTCGAGAAGGGATTCGCAGATGAACAGGGAGCTCGCGAGAATGAAAAGGATTCACGGTCAGGGTTTTCTCAACCTTACGGTGAGGGTCGTCCCGCAGGCTGTGAAGGGACGAAAAGCGCATCCCCCAAAGCCCGGAAAGAAATGGGCTCTGAAAATAAACAAGAAAGAACGGAGGAAAGCGCTAAAATCGGCGCTAGCAGCGACGCTTGACAAGGACCTGGTTTCGGGAAGGGGACACAGGATTTCAGGGGTGAAGCATGTCCCGATCGTGATAGAGGACGGTTTCCAGAAAATAAGCAAGACTTCCGAGGTGATCAAAACCCTCGAAAAGTTCGGTCTGGAAGAGGAACTGGAGAGGTGTGGAAAGAAGAAGGTGAGGTCAGGAAGAGGAAAAATGAGGGGTAGAAAATATCGAACGAGAAGAGGACCTTTGGTGGTCATAGAGAAGGACGAAGGAGTTCGAAAGGCTCTAGGGAACGTACAGGGAATTGATGTTTCACTCGCGAAAGAGCTGGATGTGAGTTCTCTCGCTCCGGGCACGCACCCGGGGAGGTTCGCGATATTCACTAAGTCCGCTATAAAGGAGTTGGATTTGAATGGCAGAGAAAAGGGGAAGTGAGAAGGTTACGAAAGGTAGGAAAGAAAAGGATGCGTGGGATGTCCTTATATATCCTCATCTCACTGAAAAATCAATGAACATGGTTGAGCTAGAGAACAAATTAGTATTCATAGTTAATAAAAAGGCGGACAAGGATGAAATAAAGGAAGCGATTGAGAAGGAGTTCGAGGTGAGGGTTGAACGGGTGAGGACAGAGATAACGACAAGAGGTCAGAAAAAGGCCTTCATAAAGATACACCCTGACTTTTCCGCGGCAGACATCGCTTCCAAATTGGGGATGATATAACATGGGCAAGAGGATAATCAGCCAGAGGAGAGGAAGAGGTTCGCCCACCTACAGGGTCCCGAAAAGAGGGGAAGTTATCAGGATTACTTACAAGAACGTGGAAGGCGAAGTCATGGATATCATAAACGATCCCGGAAGAAACTCGCCTGTGGCGAAGATCAGGTATTCGGACGGGACATCGGATTACCTCATAGCGCCAAAGGGTTTGAAAACAGGGGACAGGATGGATTTCGTTTCGCCCCTTTCAAAAATCCCGGTTGGCGCTCAGATATTCGGAATTGAAACCTCCCCGTTTTCCGGCCCGAAATTATGTAACGCCCCGGGTTCGTTCGCGACACTCGTTTCAAAGGCAAAGAAGAAATGCGTCATCCGACTCCCTTCAAAAAAGACAAGGGATCTCAACCTCGAATGCCGAGCGAGTGTAGGGATTCCGGCAGGGGACGGGTCCAAGGAGAAGCCATGGGTGAAGGCCGGGAAGAAATGGATTGCAATGCACAGGAAAGGGAAATTGTATCCCAGAACTTCGGGCGTGGCGATGAACGCGGTCGATCACCCGTTCGGGGGCCCGACCAAACCCGGTAAGCCCATGACGGTCAGCAAGCACGCGCCTCCTGGAGCGAAGGTAGGGTCATGGGGAGCGAGGAGGACCGGAAAGAGGAAAGGCAAAAGGTGATGGTGATATAAATGGCGAAGTTTGCGTTCCGCGGGAAATCTTTCGAAGAGATAGAGGGAATGGACCTGGAGGAGTTCAGCCTTTTGCTGAAATCCAGGCAGAGGAGATCTCTGAAACGAGGGTTGAACGAAAAGCAGAAGAAGTTGCTCGAGAAGATAAGGAAAAATCCTAAGAAATTCCACAGGACACGTTGCAGGGAAATGGTAATACTCCCTGAAATGGTGGGCGTGAAGATTGGAGTGCATAGCGGAAAGGAATACATCCCCCTTGATATTAAACCAGAGATGATCGGTTACAGGCTCGGGGAGTTCGTGATGACGAGGAAGGGCGTGAAGCATTCCGCTCCTGGTTTCGGAGCGACAAGGTCTTCGAAGTTCGTTCCGTTGAAGTGATGTTTATGGTTGAATACACACTGAACCTGAATCCCAAGAAGTCGGCGATGGCGTACGGAAGAGCGTTAAGAATATCCACCAAAAGCTCGGTAACGGTATGCCGCACGATTTCCGGTATGAATCTTTTGAAGGGCAAGAGGCTTTTGGGGGATTTGATAATGGAGAAGAGAGGTCTGGACGGGAAATATTACACGAATGCTTCCAAGGAAATACTTAACGTTGTAAAGTCGGCGGAGATGAACGCTGAATTCAGGGGTCTGGACACGGGCAGGCTTGTGATATTCGCTTCCGCTCATAAGGGTTTTTCTTTCATCCGCCCCAGAAGGCTGAAGATGAGGAGAACCAGGAGGAAAATGACGAACATACAAATAGTTTTGCAACAGAAGTGATTACTATGCTTATGAAAAGCTTTTTTGTGGATTACGCGGTAAGGAAGACAAAGATAGAGGATTTCATAAAAATATATTTCCCTGAGGAAAGTTATTCAAAAGTCAAGCTGGAAAGGACGCCTTTGGGCGTCAAGATAATTATATACACGGACAGGCCCGGGAGGATAATAGGGGCAGGAGGCAGGAAGATCAACGAGTTGACCGACAGGCTGAAGGAGGAGTTCAAGCTCGAGAATCCGCAAGTGGATGTTAAACCAATCGAAAAACCCGACCTGGACGCGAAAATCGTTGCGAAAAAAATAACCTCAGCGCTTAGAGGTGGTTACAACTACAAAAAGATCGGGAACATAATGCTGAAAAGGGTCATGGGCGCGGGGGCGATAGGGGTGGAAATCATTATCTCCGGAAAGCTCGGTGGCTCGAAGGGAAGGACAGGGAAATTCATAGACGGTTATCTTAAGCACTGTGGTCAGCCTGCGAAAGAACTGGTTGACTACGGATTCGATGAAGCGAACACGAAACCGGGTAAGATAGGCGTTCAGGTAAGGATAATGGAATCCGTTCCTTTGATAGCAGAGGATATAGAAGAGGAAAAGGATAAAAAGAAGGAATCCAAAAATAAAGAAGAATAGGGTGTTTTATGGCGATTCTGAGGAAAAAGGACATAAGAAAGATGGATGAAAAGGAACTTGAAAAACAAATGAAAGAGCTCAATTTGGAACTTTCCAAGGAAAAGGCGAACATACACATAGGAGCCACTGTAACTTCTCCTGGCAAGCTGAAAGAGATCAGGAGAACGATTGCCAGGATAAAAACTATCAAGAATGAGAAAAGGGGAGAATGAAAGGGTATTTAGAGTTTTCGAAACCTGTATATTCGATTTTTGAAACAGCAAAATTTGAAATAAAGGAGAGTGAGATCGGAAGATGACGGAGATTTGCCCTAACTGCGGCCTTCCGAAGGACATTTGCGCATGCGAAACGATCGCGAAGGAAGAGGAAAAGATAAGGATTTCCTCCACGAGAAAGAGGTTCGGAAAGAGGGTGACCTTGATCGAGGGGATAAGCAGGGACGTGAATTCGAAAGGTATCCTGAAGGAACTGAAAACCAAGCTCGCATGCGGCGGGACAATGAAAGACGGTGTGATCGAACTCCAGGGAGACCACAGGAGAAGGATAAGGGAGATTCTGGTAAAACTCGGTTTTTCGGGAGACAAGATCGAGGTTTCGTAAATTTAGGGAAAAAGCAAGGGGATAGATTTTTACAATCTGGATTCTATATTTAATTATGAGAACTCCTGAAAATCTCGTCCGCCACGAACTGATAGGACTGAAAGCGAAAGTAGTTGATAGTTCAAACCCGAAAAACGTTGGGATAAAAGGACGGATAGTGGACGAAACGAGGAATATTCTCGTTATCGAAAAAACGGACGGGAAGGAAGTTAAATTGGTAAAAGAAGAGAACGTTTTTGTTTTTGATTTGGGTGGGGAAAGGATTAGTGTGGACGGGAAGGTTTTGGTTGGAAGACCCGAGGACAGGATAAAGAAGAAGTTTAGAAAGTGGTGAAAGCGCAGTCTTTTTAAATATTTGTTTCTATTAGTATATCCAAACAGTTAACTGTTAATGTATTTAAATAAAGACTGTCAATTGGATTATTATGAAAAATATGAAAAACGAGAAGACCGGAAAGGCGGGGAAGGCAAAGGAAAAGGATATAGGTCTGGGTTTAACTCAGCCTAAGGAAGCGTGCGAAGATCCGAAATGCGCCTGGCATGGTAAGCTCGCTGTTCGCGGAAGGGTTTTCAGGGGGAATGTGAAATCCGCGAAGGCGCACAACACGGTTATTGTGGAGTGGGGATATCACAGGCTCATTAGGAAATACCAAAGGTATGAAAGAAGGAAATCGTACGTGACGGTACACAACCCTCCATGCATGAAGGCGAATGAAGGGGATTCGGTTGTTATCGCCGAGTGCAGGCCGTTATCAAAAACTAAAAATTTCGTTATCGTGAATGTTGAAAGGGGGAGAAAATGAAGGCTGTATCTTCGAAAATCTCGTATGGTCTTTCCACGAAGTCCCTGATAAAATGCGTGGATAACTCTGGGGCGAAGACACTGGAGATAATAGCTGTGAAGGGATACAAAGGAAAAAGAAGGACGAAACCAAAGGCGGGTGTGGCAAGCATGGTTTTCTGCAGGGTGTACAGCGGGACTGAGAAGGTTCGCCATCAAATATTTCGAGCGGTGGTCGTCAGGCAGAAAAAAGAATTCAGGAGGCCGGATGGGATGCGTGTTCAATTCGAGGATAACGCAGCGGTGATAATTGATGAAAAGAACGATCCAAAAGGCTCGCAGATAAAGGGTCCAATAGCGAAGGAAGTGGTTGAAAGATTCCCTACAGTTGGTAAAATCGCGACAATAGTGGTGTGATATGAAGGAATGGTCAAACAAATGGGTTTCGAGCAGACAACCAAGAAAACAGAGGAAATACAGGTACAACGCCCCCCTGCACGTGAGGCAGAAGTTTGTTTCGGCCCACCTTTCAGAGGTTTTGAGGGGAAGGTTTGGTAAACGCTCGCTCCCCTTGAGAAAGGGGGATGAGGTTAAGGTTATGAGGGGCTCGGATAAAGGGTTTAAAGGCAAAATAGAAAGAATAAACCTTAAAGAGGGAAAAGTTTACATTGAGGGATTAAACGTTAAAAAGGTTGATGGATCGGAAGTTTTGAAGCCGAAAGACCCCTCGAACTTGCTCATAACCGAGTCTAAAATGGAGGATAAGAGAAGGCAGATGATCGTTGAGAGATCAAGGGAAAAGAAAGAGGAGAAAGCAAAGAAAAAAGGTGAATGACATGCATTTGAAGAGATATTCCATCCCTAAATACTGGAAATTGAGGAAGAAGGAAGAGGAGTTCGTTGTTTCTCCAAGACCGGGACCGCACAAAAAATCCGAATGCATTCCTTTGCTCGTAATACTCAGGGATGTACTGAAAATATTCGAAAACGCCAAAGAGGCGAAAAGCACGATTAAGAAGGGGGATATTCTGGTTGACAAGAAGGTGAGGAAAGACCCGAATTACCCAGTCGGGCTGATGGATGTTATGGAAATTCCGAAGGTTAAAAAATATTACAGGGTTTCCGTGGATAAACACGGTCTCTTCCTTGAGGAGATGAGTCCTTCGCAAGCGGACAAAAAGCTCTGTAGGATACAGGACAAGAAAACGATAAAAGGAGGCGTAAATCAGCTTAACCTCCATGACGGGAGAAACATCCTGACCGAGAAGAACGTTCACAAGCCAAACGATTCGCTTCTTATTGAAATACCAACACAGAAGATTTTGAAGCACTTCAAGTTCGATAAGAATTCGCCTGCCATCGTAATTTCCGGAAAGAACATCGGGGTGAGAGGGAAGGTGAAGGAGATTTTCAATCGAAAAACAATGCTCGAGAGCAATCGTGTCGTTCTGCAAACGAAGGAAGGGGAGATAGAAACAGTCAAGGAATACGTACTGGTTGGTGAGGTTAAATGAATCCCATGAGAGAGATAAAACTGGAGAAGGTCACGATCAACATAGGGGCTGGCGAGGCCGGACCGAAACTTGAGATGGCAAAGAAACTCCTTGAAAAGTTTTCGGAAGGGAAGGTCGTGGTCACGAAAACCCATAAGCGGACGACCTTCGGCGTTGCGAAGAAAAAGCCCATAGGCGTGAAGATAACGATGAGGGGGGAAAGAGCGAAAGAGTTCCTCAGGAACGTGCTAAAAGCTAATGAAAACCGTATAAGTCCTGAACAGTTCGACAACAACGGGAACTTCTCGATAGGCGTGAAAGAGTACATAAACCTCCCAGGGATAAAGTATGATCCTGAGATAGGGATAATAGGTATGGATGTTTGCGTTACGTTGGAAAGACCCGGATTCAGGGTCAAGAAAAGGAGGATACGTCCGAAAAAAGTAGGGAATAAACACAGGATAACGAATGAAGAAGCGAAGGAATGGGTGAAAAACGAATTTGATGCTGAGATTTCAAAAGAGGAGGAGTGAAAGCGAAAAGGTGTTGATATGACTTTTGAAAACGCGAAAAAGCAGATAGAGAACAAACCCGTGAAACTCGCGAGGTTCATGAAGTTCAACAAGCCAAAGGACAGGAAGTTCGGAAGGAATGTGAAGCCCTGCAGGAGGTGCGGAAAGACGGAAGGGGTTATACACAAATACGGCCTATGTTATTGCAGGCAGTGTTTCAGGGAAAAGGCGAGAGAACTGGGTTTTGAAAAATTTGAGTGAGGTTTTGACTATGAAGCACGATTTGCTCGCTGATATGTTTTCCGTGATAAAAAACGCGGAGAGGATCGGGAAAGGGGAATGCGTGGTCCCGAGTTCTAAGATCATAAAGGAGATCCTCAAGCTCATGCAGAAGAACAAGTACATCGGTTCGTTCGAGTTCATTGATGACGGGAAGAGCGGAAAATTCCGAGTGGAACTGCTTGGAAGGATAAATGATTGTGGCGTCATAAGACCGAGATTCTATCTGAAAAAGGACGAGTTCATATCATGGGAAAAGAGATTCCTTCCGTCCGTTAACATCGGACTATTGTTCGTGACCACTTCGAAAGGCATAATCGATCACAGGCATGCCAAAAGGGAAGGGGCGGGCGGCGCTCTGCTGGGTTATATTTATTAGTGGTTTGAATGTCAATAGACAAGGAAATCAAAGAGGCGATGGAGGAGAAGAAGTTGATAATTGGCAGCAAAAGCGTGGTCAAAAACATTAAACGTAACGATGTTAAGTATGTCATATGCTCTACCAACTGCAAGGAAGATGTGATAAACGATTTAAACTACTACAATAAAAACTTTGGTGTTGAGATCAAAAAATTCAAGGGGAACTCAAGACAGTTGGGAGAGATATGCGGGAAGCCGTTCAACGTGATGCTGCTAGGGATAAAAAAATGAGCTGATAAAGATGGGAATAAAGCTAACAACCGAACACGTCCGCGTTGTATGTGTATTCGAGAGGCTTATAGAAGTGCACGTCAGGGATTGTATTATAAATGACGATACGGTTTACTTCCTCATAGAACCCGGAAAAATTGGAATGGCGATAGGGAAGAACGGGAGGAACATAAAAAATGTGTGCAGGACATTGGGGAAGAAAGTGAAAATATTCGAGTACGCTGATACGCCAGAAAAACTCGTCCGCAATTTGATAATGAATATAAACTCCATTGAAATCAACAGTGGTGTGATAACGGTTTCAATCCCCGTCTCCGACAAGTCGACTGTGATAGGGAAGAACGGGAGGAACATAAAGATGATAAGGCAGTTCCTTAAAAGACATTTCAACATAGACAATTTAAGGCTTAAGTGATAAAATAACGAGTGGATAAATATGCCTGGAGCGTTCGCTGCTAGGAATTTGAAGAAGAAAAGGGGGAAGTTCAGGTGGAGCTCTGACCAGAAAAAGAGGAAGATGCTCAAACTCTGGAAGAAGACCCCCATTAGAGGAGCACCCATAGCGAAAGCGCTCGTCTTGAAGAAGAAAGGCGTTGAGCAAAAACAGCCTCACTCCGGGGTAATAAAGGTCGTGAGATGCCAGCTTATAAAAAACGGCATACAGGTAACGGCTTTCGTCCCGAAGACAGGAACGATAAAACATATAGACGAGCACGATGAGGTTCTGATCGTAGGGCTGGGAGGTTCACAGGGCGGGGCGGTCGGGTCCATGCACGGTATTAAATACAAGGTTATCGCGGTGAACGGGATTCCCTTGTCTGAAATTCTGAAGGGCAAGAAAGAGAAGGTGAAGGAAGGCGGATAGGATGAGTGTTCTCCTTTTCAAGAGATGGGATTTTTCGGAAGTTGATGTAAAAGACCCCGGTCTGGAAAAATACATAAATTTACAGCCGATTATTCTTCCAAAGACAACCGGGAAGTACGGAACCGTTTCTATTCACAAAGCAAAGATGAATGTGGTTGAAAGGTTCATAAACAAACTCTTCGTTCCCGGTCATAAAGGAAAGAAACATAAGCTGACATCGGGACACATCGTTGGGAATTACCAGAGGCTCTTCAAGGCTGTCAAAGAATCATTTGATATAATCGAAAAGAGAATGAAGAATAATCCGGTACAGGTTCTTGTAAACGCGATAGAGAACGGAGCACTGTACGAGGAAGTGATGGGATACAGGCTTGGAGGAATAATAGCTAGGAAATCGGTGGTTGTCTCCCCGCAGAGGAGGCTGGACCTTTCCCTTCGCTTGATCACCCAGGACATATTCTCGAAAAGTTTCAGGAGCAGGAAAACCCTCGCCCAGGTGATCGCAGACGATCTCATCGAGATTGCCGGCAACGACCAGAGGAACAACGTAATCCGCGAAAGGAACAGGATAGAAAGAGAAGCGGAAGGCGCGAGGTAAGGAAAGCGAGCGATAATTTTGATAGAATTTTTCTAGCTCAATAACATTTATATAGATTTATGAACAAATTAAAGGAATTATAATTAGAGGTGTGAGATGGCAGAAAAGGATGTGGCTTCCGTTATCAAGGAATTGATGAGGAAGCCTGAGCAGATTCGTAACATCGGGATTGTGGCGCACATATGATTCAGCTGTTTCTGCTGTTTCAGTGTTAAGATCACGGTAAAACCACGCTAACTGATAACCTGCTCGCAGGGGCGGGGATGATCTCCGAGGAGCTCGCTGGAAAGCAGCTCGCGATGGATTTCGTGGAGCAGGAGCAGGAAAGGGGTATAACGATATATTCCGCGAACGTCAGCATGGTTCATGAGTGGGGAGGAAAGGACTACCTGATTAATCTCATCGATACGCCCGGACACGTGGATTTCGGCGGGGATGTGACGCGCGCGATGAGAGCGGTGGATGGGGTTCTTGTCCTGATAGATGCAGTTGAGGCTGTTATGCCGCAGACCGAAACCGTTATCAGGCAAGCCTTGAAGGAAAGGGTAAAGCCGATTCTGTTCATAAACAAGGTTGACCGGTTGATAAAGGAGCTGAAGCTCACCCCCGAACAGATGCAGGAGAGATTCAAGAAGATTATAACCGAGGTCAACGTGCTCATGCAGAAATACGGGGAGAAGGAACTCGCTGACAAATGGATGGTTAACGTTAATGACGGGAGCGTTGCGTTCGGGTCTGCTGTGAGGAACTGGGCGATATCCGTTCCGTACATGCAGAAAACAAACATGACGTTCAAGGACATAATAGATCTAACGAACAAAGGACCCGAAGGGGAGAAGGAACTCGCTAAGCGTTCGCCTCTCCACATTATAGTTCTGGATATGGTTATTAAACATCTCGAAAATCCTTTGGTGGCGCAGAAATACCGTATACAGAAGATATGGCCGGGGGAAAGCGATTCGGAGATTGCGAAGGACATGGTGGATTGCAATCCCGATGGGAAGCTCGCAGCGATAGTTACGAAACTCTATCCCGATCCACATGCAGGTTACGTCGCGACAGTCCGTATTTTTTCAGGAAAGATGAAAACAGGACAGGAAGTCTACCTTGTTAGCATGGACAAAATACAGAAGGTACAGCAGGTTTCCGTGTATAAAGGTCAGCAGAGGATAGGGATGGACGAGGTGGATGCAGGGAACATCGTAGGGATTGTCGGTCTCAGGGAATCCTTCTCCGGTGAAACGATCTGTGACCCGGATTACGTAATCCCTGGCTTCGAAGCCATCACGCACATATTCGAGCCTGTTGTTGTTAAGGCGATAGAACCAAAGAAACCACAGCAACTTGCGAAACTCATCGAATTCCTGAGAAGAGTCGCCAAAGAGGATCCGACCCTCAGGGTTAAGATAAACGAGGAGACAGGAGAGTATCTGGTTTCAGGCCTCGGAGAACTGCACATAGACGCGAAAATAGAGAGGCCTTTGAAGGACGAAGGTTTCGATGTGGATGTCTCGCCTCCAATCGTGATTTACAGGGAATCAGTAAGGGGGATCACGCCAGAAGCGATCGAGGGAAAATCCCCGAACAAGCACAACAGATTCTACGTCATAACCGAACCTCTGGAAGGGAAGGTTCATCGGGCCATGATAAGGGGGGAAGTCCCGTCTAACATAGAAGTCAAGAAAAAGGACGTTGAGTTGCAGAACAAGCTGGTTGACCTTGGGTTTGACAGGGATGAATCGAAAAAGGTAAAACTCATACACAACCGTAACGTGTTTCTTGACATGACAAGGGGTGTCCACGCGATACTCGAGGTTATGGAGATGCTGAAGCAGTCTTTCACGGAAGCGATGGATGAAGGTCCGCTTGCAAGGGAACCCTGCGATGCGATAAAGGTCAAACTGATTGATGCGAAGCTTCACGAAGACGCGATACACAGGGGTCCTGCCCAGGTAATCCCCGCTGTACGTTCAGCCGTAAGGGATGCGATGGTCTCGGGCAAGGCCTACATTCTCGAGCCTAAGCAGATCATAAGGATTGATGTCCCGACAGACAAGCTGAGCGGGGCGATGAAAGAGGTTCAGAACAGGCGTGGTCAAATCCTGGAAATGGGAGAGGAAAGGGGAACCACGAGTGTCACAGCGAAGCTTCCCGTTGCCGAGATGTTTGGTTTCAACTCGTCCCTGAAATCCTCAACCGGGGGTCAGGGCTTCTACTGGCTGATAGACGTGGTTTACGAACCCCTGCCAAGGGATCTCTCACAAAAGGTAATAAGCCAGATAAAACAGAGAAAGGGAATAACTGAATGAATTCTTTCTAGTTTTAACTTTTTAATATAATCTCCCAAATAAGTTTGTATCAGTATTTGACGTTCGCTTTCGAACGTCTCACGAAACTAGCGATTGACGACTTGGATTTAATTATCAAGTCGTCGCTCGAAAATGGGGCCGTGGTGTAGCTTGGTTTAGCCTTTCATTTGAAAGAAATGGTGCCATAAGCATTCATGCTTCGGGCCACTCTTCGTGAACACGAAGCGTGCGAAACGGCATGCGACCTGAGTTCAAATGACCCTTTTACTCAAAAGCGTCAACGGAAAACCAGCAGCTGACGCTTGCGGTCATGAAACTCTCAGCGGCCCCATTCACCGATTTGATTTATATTTGGAAGGCCGAAATAATTATTATGTTCGAATTCGTTCTCCTTGCAATCGGCCTTGTTGGATTTGGTCTTGCGGGATACTGGGATCTAAGATACACGGAATTCCCTGACTGGCTTCCATACTCAATGATAATCCTCGCCCTGGTTGTAAAGGGGGTGTTCTCCTACATTGAAAATAACTGGTGGGTCCTCGGGAATTCTGTATTTATCGGTGTGGTCTTTCTTTCTTTGGGTTTGCTGCTGTATTTCTCGAAACAATGGGGCGATGGTGATGCCTGGTTGTTGGGAGCATTAGGATTTCTGTTCCCCATCCAGCTGGATTTGGGAGCGATAACTTTCTTCCCCTTCCCCCTAACGCTTCTTTTCAATTTCCTGTTTGTTTCCCTTGTCTATCTTATCATATATTCGATCGCATTGGGGATAAAAAACAGGGGCGTGAATAAGAAATATCTCGAATACCTGAGGAAAGAGAAGTATAAGTTCATGGGGTTTGGCGTTTTTTTCTTCGCTGTTTCATGGGGTTTCGCATTGGTTATGTATTTCTGGTTTTCCTTTGGAATCGATAATATAATGCAAATGCTCATGCTCCCGTTCCTTCTCACGTTCATACTCTTCTTCTCTTATTACGCGAAAATGGTGGAGAAAAACCTTTTCAAGAAGAGGATAAAGACTTCTCAACTGAAAGAGGGCGACGTTATTCTCGATGGTAGGTGGAGAGGTCTCACCAAAAACGAGATAAAGGAGATGAAGAGAAAAAACAAATACGTGTGGGTAAAGGAGGGTGTTAGATTCGCTCCCGTGTTCGTTATCACAATGTTAATAAGCATTTTTTATGGAGATTTGATATTAATACTCATTTAAAATCATTATTTTAGAAAATAAACAGATTTAAAGTCTTTTGGAACAATAAAAATATGTTTTAATGTTTTTTGGAACGATAAAAAATGTTTTATAATTTTTTTTACATATACACGTGACTGTTTCACATAAATTATATATACCCCCACCGGCATAACTATTCATTAAGCATCAAGTCCTTACCGCCGAAAAAATCAGGGCTTGACATATATAAATATAAATGGGAGGTAAAATATGAAAATTAAGAGACTAATTGTCGGTAGTGCAGCAGCACTAGCAACAGGAGCAGCACTTTTAGTAGGTGGCTTGGCAGCAACAACATTCAGTGACGGAATGGGAACGGCCTTCTTTGAAAAAACGGACTCCACTTACAAGTCTCCATTAATAGTGATAGGAGACACAGCAGGCATAGTGGACGTTGTTGGAGCAACAGACATAGCAGCAAGTTTTGTTTCAAACTATGCTGTTGATGAAAGAACCGTTCCGGCAGCAGGGGCAGAAACAAGTGCCACGAACGGCGTTCTCGTAGATAGCGACTTGAACAAGACCTATATCGGACAGGGGTTGAATCTAGTGAAATCGGTGATAACGGAAAACGATCTTCCGGACCTTTTGAAATCGAAGACTTTCACTGACATGAACGCGACAACATCAACCTACACCCAGAAAATAATTCCAGGAGGTGTTTCGGCTACTTTCAACGTACCGAGCGGGGAAACAGTACCTTCTTTGAACGTCCCCGTGAGCACGACCATTACACCCTACAACCTTACGATAACATTCATAGGTGGTCTTGACCCGACAGCAGTTGACACAACATACAAGCTAACGATGTTCGGGAAGGATTACACGTTTGGAAACGTGCACACGAACACGACGCTGGAATTCTATTCCTCTGCAGGTGCTCAGATAGTGGATCTTAGCGGAGCAGGAGATGAGGAATCAGTTGAGGTTGGCACCCAGACATTCACGATTAAGTTGAATGGTTGGGATACTGGCGGAACAAAGGCGTACATGGCGGTTAACGGCGAATCATACACATGGAATGAATTGGGTACGTACACCGTCTCGGGTGTGAAGTTCTACGTTCAGTCGGTGGATGTCATATACACAGGCGCTCAGGAAGCAACAGGAATGGTAAAGATATTCGTTGGTACGGACAAGCTTTCCCTGGTTAACGGACAGCAGATCCAGAAAAACGATGTTACCAAGAACACGTATGTGTACATAAGTTCTCCGTCAGCAAACAAGATAAACTCGATAACATTCGAGGTTTACCCTGATGACGACTTGGTTGTGAACTATAACCCAGATGCGGACCCAGAGACTGTAGCAATGGCGGACCCCGTCTTCGGTTCATTCAAAACCGTTCTCAAAGACATGACACCTGGAATGACCGATGACTCAAGGGATCTTGTAAAGGTAGCCTCTACTTCCTCAAACGTGAGGCTGACCTTCACGAACAAGGACGGGATGGAGTACACGAACATACCAGTGTTCTACGCTAACTCCACGGGTTTCTTCAAGCAGACAAACAACATATACAAGTTCTGGACACAGGAATGCAACACTTCGGTAGATACGAACAACATCACCAAGGGCGATTACTTCGTGGTTTCAAGCGCGGATTACTCTTACATCCTGAAGTATACGTCCTACAACTACGACGTTGCCGATCCGTCAAAGACATACGTGACCCTAACCGATCTTTCCACCAGCACCGCTTACAAGGTTTACCCGAACGTTGGTGAGAAGTTGACGATCGGTTCGTTGGAGTTCCCGATTAAGTGGAACGGCAACGCGATCAAGACAATTTGCGTCAGCCTTAACGGAGATGCAGACTACGAACTGGATCAGGTGAACATAACGACCGGAGGCAACGCAAAAATAGACTTGACGAATACAGGTGACGTGTTGGTAACCGAAGATGACCTTTACACCATTACTGACAGCAACGATCCAGCTGGTGTCACGATGAACGTTTCAGGGAGTTACAGTACAACGGCAGGCGTCAGGTTCACCGTGAGCCCGAATCCGCTTCAGGTTGGTACGGAAAACACATGGAAATACGTGACGAACTACGGTAGCTACATATACACGATTGGTGACAACAACGGTAAGAACAACGTAGAGATATACAACCCAGGACAAAGGCCGGCACCAGCAAACATCGCTATCGGTACCAACCCGGTTATAACAACGGTAGCTGGAGCTGGTGGTGGAACGTACAACGCAGCCATTCCAATCACGAACCCGATAACAAAGTTCGCGAGCGAAATAACGGCGGATTCCACATTAGACAAGAACATCGTACTTGTGGGCGGTCCGTGTGTGAACACCATAGTGAAGACTTTGCTCAATGAGGATTGGAACGTAACAGATTCCTGCAGCCATTGGCTCAACGACCACGAAGACCTTAAGGGCACCGGAAACGGCTTGATAAAGATCGTAGAGGACGTTTTCGGATCAGGCAAGAAAGCGCTGATAGTTGCTGGAACATCGGGGTCTGACACGAGGAACTTGATAGCCAACAAGGTCATTAAGCCGACAGTGTACACAGGGTTGTCAGGATCTGAATACGCAGGAGCTGTCTAAACCACCGGAACAAAAATCCAAAAACCCCTTTTTCTTTTTTATTTTAACCCTTTACAGACGTGAGTCTAGAGAACGTATTATTTTCGAAAATTCATTCGCAGAATGATAACTGATTATTCACACCGCAGAATATTTCTATCAGTTCTTCCTTGTTCCTGAATCCTTCATATTTTTCTCCGCTCACGACAATCGCAGGTGCTTCATAGATGCCGTAATGCTTGACTATCAGCTGTATAACAGGCTCGCCCAGATCCTTGTCTATAGCGAAAATGTGAAGATTCTCTTTCTCTTCATTTTCAACCAGATAATCAAGAACGTAACCCTGAGATTTGGAGATATCCGAATCCATTTCGAAAAAGTACAAGACATTCACCCTGTTTGTCTCGCATCTTTCTGCCAGTTCTTTGGAAAAAAGCCAGTCCTCGATAAGGGAGATCGAATATCTCCTTTTGAGGATGTCGAAGTATTTTTCATTTATGCCTTCGGGGTTGACGATCTTGTTTCCGAGTTCCCACGCTTTCTTATCTATATACCTAATCCTTTCGGTAAGATAGGGACAGATTGTATCGTTCCCTAGCATGTCGAGAAATATTAGTTCAAGCTGTATGTTGCGCAATTCCAGCTCGTTCTTATCCATTTCCCATTTAAGCTCCTCCAGCTGGATGTCAAGCATAGTGAAACCCAAAAGAAATCCTATCAGGAATATCGCCAAAGAAACAACTCCTGCGACAAAATAAGGTTTATTCTTCACCATTTGTATTCACTTCTCCTGATCTCATAATAGAAAACGCACAGCCATATCATTACGTTAATCAATGGATAAAGGGGTATGTACACTACGTATTCCAGTTTATTGATGTTTTCCTTTATCTGCCTGCTCCCCAGTTTTATCAGAAGTGCAAGCGCTATCAAAGTAACAACGAAAAGACTCACGTTGAAGTAATTTAAATTAAAATTACCGAGGTGTGTCAGTATATATGGAATATCAAAGCCTATATGGTAATAGCTGAATAAGGTGCTGTAAACGGCGTTAATTAAATTGTAAAGACCGTAAAGCAGGACGGGGATTGTGAGGAGTACGAGAATGTATTGGGACGGGAGCACGAACCATCCCAGATGGCTGAACTTCCTTCCAAAAAACAAACTGGTGTATTTTTTCGAATTGTAAATAAAACCCCTTGTCCACCTTATCCTCTGGGACCAGAAATTTGAGAATGATTCGGGGGTATTCGTCTTTACCACGGCATTCAAGGACGTCTCTATCTTGTAACCTTTGCTTTGCAAATGCATGCCCATTTCAAGGTCTTCCGTGAAGTTGTTTTCATCCCAGCCCCCGAGCTGTTTTACCACGCTTGTCCTGTAAAGCGCAAATGCCGGGGTCATGTACAGCGCCCCGAGGAAAGTGAGCAGTTTCCTGACCAACGCCGTGAAGGTGTATTCCACCTTCTGGAGTTTCTGGGGAAAGGTTTCCGAATACATGGGTTTTATTGTGGCTATAACGCTTCCTGTATTTTTTTTGTTGAAGTATGTTATGGAGTTCATTAAGGAGTTGTTTTCCAGAATGGAATCACCGTCAATGAATCCCACAAGATCGGTTTTCACGTGTCTGAGAGCGGTATTCAAGACAGCAGCCTTCCTCCTGTTTTCCTTGTGCCTTAAAACCTTGATGTTTTTGTATTTTTTAGCATAGGATTCCGCTATCTTTGCGGTGTTATCAGTAGAGGCGTCGTCAACCACTATTATCTCTAGCTTGTTTTTAGGGTAACCCTGATCCAGAAGGGATTCTATGGTTTTTCCAAGTGTCTTCTCCTCGTTGTAAGCTGGTATTATCATCGTAAGGGTGGGGGCTTTACTGGGTTTTTCAGGATCCTTTTCCATTTCCTCTTTCTTCTCAAAGAATACCATGAACCAGAATACCGAGATAAATAGAGTTACGTATATCAAAATATAGTACAGGATGTCGAAAAAAATATACTGAGGCATAATTATATCTTTAATTTTGTTTATTAAATCTTTAGAGTACGAAATTTGATTATAAATATATTCCGAAAATAATCTTATTATGAAAAAATTGGTTTTTCTGCTTCTTATAATTGTGGTTTTTTTGACATTCTTGATTCTCCCTACCATCACCGAAATCGGTGGGTTTGATGCCGACCCTTACGGGAAAAATTACGATTTTGAATTCGTGTTGAAAGCGACCGGTTCGGACAAGGAGACTTTCATCGGAAACCTCACGAGTTTGCTGAAAACGAACATAAGCGATTTTGCAAAGGGGGATATCCTCCTGATTCTTGGAAGGATTGAGAGGAACGAAACGAAAATATGCAAATCCTTCGAATACTATAAGAATTCCCTTTCAGATGATCAGGAGAAAAACGCGGTTATATACGAAACTCTCGCTTCCCTGGGCTGCGGGAAGGGTAAGAAAGGTTATCTGCTGAATGCCTCGAGTATCTGGAAATCCATGGGGAACGAATTCCGTTCGAAACTAGACGAGTCCCTCGCTTTGGAAGAGGAGATCGATTTCGAAATGGATACGAGTGAACTGCCTGAATTCAATCTCGAGGTTCCCGAGAACGCCACAAAATTTGTCATAGGGAATTCGATAATCAGACTGGGAAAAGACGATATTCTGGTTTCCCAGGCCGACAGGGTTGTGAGGGACTGGCTGAGCTATCAGATTTACGATATCCGGAGTGAAGATTTGCTCACGACGTTTTCAGAGAGGCTGACATACGATAAGAATGAACTTCTTCCTGAAATAGGATGGCATGAAGGCGCGAGAATCTCTGAGATGAGGAATACGGGCCTCAAACACTTAACATCGTATGGAACGATCGCTAAGAAGTTCGAAGGTAAATGGTATGCGCCCGATGAAAGGGGGGTTTTCAGGTTCGAGGTTCCGATAGATAAGATCCTTTACCCGACCACGCGTTTCCTCAGGAATGATATAGCCGTGATAATCGATACGCACGGCATAAACACGCTGGTGGAACAGGCAATAAGGCTAAATGCAAGCGTGGTTGTCGGTTGTTGCGATCATCCTGGTAAAATAAAGGCAGCCCTGTATCTAAATGAAATGGGAATAAAATCGATATGCCTCACTGACAAATACCTGCCGCTTGCCCTGGGGAGCGGAGCGAATATTCTCGGATCCCCGCCGATAAGGAAGGACGGGGAACGCGTGATTCTCGGAAATAGACCGTTAGAGTTCGGGATGAACGAAACGTTCGTTGTAATGGATGTTTCAGGCGAGAAGTTCGGTCTGAATTATTACGAAACCCCGAAAATCTATTTCAGGCAGCTTGAAGGGTTTCTTAACATTGATGTGCATTATGCCTTGATATATGATTTCGGTCAGATGGAGAATGTTATAAACCTCTCCGAAACATACGAAGCGAACACGATAGCCGTCAGGGTTTTCAATTCGGATGATTACAGGAAAGTAAAAGGATGGTTGGAAGAAGATGAGAATCGCAAGGCGATACTTTTCCATTCGGTTTCGTATCCCTATGGTTACAAGTTGTTGGAAGAATTCCCGGAGCAAACCACTTTTGATGACATCAAGCCTGAGTTTTCCTAATTATCTGTTTACCTTATACCAATACAATTTTACCAGATGTTTCAGATAATTCATGTCCTCTTTTGGGCCCAGTTTACTCTTCCCAGCCCTCCGATTAACAAACGTGTACGGAATTTCCCTTATTTTAGAATACTCTCCCTTTACAAAAATTTCCAGTCCTATTTTGTATCCATGAGGTTTCAGAACCTTATTTTTTATAATATCCCTTTTGAAAAAGAAAAATCCAGACAGCGGATCTTTTACAGTAGTAAGGAGTTTTGCCAAGAGTCTCGCACCCCTCGAGATGATTTTTCTCTTGAAAGGCCATTCCTTTATTCTCCCTCCTTTCACGTACCTGCTCCCTACCGTGAGATCTGCCTGATTCGAAATTATTGGTTTAACAAGATCTGGGATCAGTTCTGGGGGGTGGGATAGGTCGGAATCCATCACTCCGATTATTTCCCCCTCTGCCTCTTTAATACCCTCAACAACGGCAGATGAAAGACCAAGTTTCATTTTCCTGTGAATTACCTTCATTCTATATTTTGCCTTCATTTTTTCAGCTATTTCTCCCGTTCCATCCTGGGAGTTGTCATCCACCACCACAACCTCGCTTCTTATCCCGCTCTTTTTAAAAACCCCGAAAATCTCAGGGATCAGCACCCCTATGTTTTCCTTCTCGTTATACGTCGGGATCACTATTGAAACAAGCGGGTTCTTATGAACCCTGGGGGTTTTTATGTGTTTTTCGTACCTCCATGTCTTTTTGAGGTTGATGAAATAATTCCAGTTGAAAACAACAAGGGCTGCAAGTATGTTGGAAATCAGATAATGTGTCCCTAAAAATTCGGTGAACGCGAAGAGGAGGATTATGTTCATCGCCATCCCTGCAAGAGAAATCACATTGTATTTCAAAAGTCTTTCGAACCACCTCCCTTTCTTTTCCCTGTCTATGAAAGTCCATCTCTCGTGCATGAAGAAGGTGAGTACCACGCAAAACTCTACCGCTATAATGCCTGAAAAAACGTAGAAAATCCCGAAGAATTCTGTAAAAAAATACAACAGGATCTCTCCTGTTATAAGACCCGTAAGACCAACAAGAGCGAATTTCCCTATCCTCATTTAACCACTTCTCCTACCTGATACCTCGTTCACGAGGACGGTTGCATACGACCCCCTTGGGATTTCGAATTCCAAGATGCATTTTAGCTTGTTCTCATTCATTTCATCATTCCCGAATCTCCATTTCATTCTTTTCGCTTTCACTACCCTCTCCCTTTCTACTCCCTCACTCGAAAGCTCCGGCATGGATTTTATTTTGAAGTTGGATTTTCGTATGTTCTCCTTTTTAAGGATTTTTTCTATTTGTTTCTTTATTTTATATTTGGAAAAATCCGTCTGAAAACCTATTATTGGAATGCAAAGTTCTTTCGAAACCCTCGCTATCTCATTCCACAGATATGATTGGTAGGCGTGAACGAACATCCTCCTGAACTTCTTTGGTATTTTTCTTAACGCCCCTGCATAATCATTCGGGTTTTTAACCAAATGATTGAGTAGAGCGAGCTCGTTACGAAGTAATCCCGGGCATTCTTTTAAACCGAGTTTCAAATCCTTTGTCTTCCTCAGATTTTCCCTAAACCTCCTCATTTCCTCTTTCTCATCCCCTTCATGAGTTAGGTATGTCCAAACTGCTTCTTTCAAATTGTTTTTAAGGATTTCCTTCCCTACTAAATGCGTGTTGTTTCGGATTCCGAACCTCTGCTCACCGAAATAATTCACGAACCCGTTCTTTTTCACAATCTCCAGGTTTTTTTCCATTCTGTTTTTTTCCTTCTCCCCTATATCTCTTATTACAATCTCGAAGGAGTTCGCTTTCAGATCCCCGAGGTTTATCCGCTCCCCTTTATTCTCAAATCTCGAAAGCTCGATATCTTTAATCCTTATCTCCTTCAGTCTTTCAACAGGTACACTCCAGGCTGAAACTCTCTGGTACGTGATCGCCCGCTTGTCCTTAACGCCAGCGTATCCGAATCTCTTAATCGAAACGCCCAGTTTTTTGGATATTAGTTTCAGAGCACGGAAAAGATCCCAGTTCGTTTTCTTGAGCGTGAACCATATGTAAAATCCCTTCTCCTCTTTCCCTTTCGTTTGCTTTTCAAAAATCTCCCTGACTACGAAATCCTCCGGGATTTGCTTTATCTTCGGCATAAACAGTTTTTATGTTTTATATTTTTAATTTAGTTATGGAATTCGAAAGGGATTTCGACCTCGAAATATCCGATTTCGGGGTTCAAAAAACGTATTCCCTCACCTGGGATCACGAATACGGGGGAACGGTTGCATGCCTTCCTGAGATAGATGAAGGGATAGTTTACTTTGGATGTGACAACTACTATCTCTATGCACTTGATGTTAAAACGGGGAAGGAAATATGGAAATTCAAGGCAGGGGGGTGCGCGGGAAATTATCCTCCCGTTGTCGTTGGTGATATTGTTTTTTTCGGCTCTTATGATGGGTATTTGTACAAACTGAGGAAGAAAACAGGAAAACTAGTATGGAAGTTCAAAACAGGTGGGAAGGTAGTTTCCGGAGTAGCCTATTCGGATGGTAAAATAGTGTTCGGTTCAAGGGATTCTTACGTTTATTGCCTTGATACGGAAGGGAACGAGAAATGGAGGTTCAGGACCGGGGGTGAGATAATATCAACCCCAAGCATAATGGACGGGGATGTGTACATAGGAAGCTATGACAGCTGTATGTACTGCCTAGGGATTGAAACAGGGAAGGAGAAATGGAGGTTCAGGACAGGCGGAGCGGTCGGTAGTTTAGCCCCAATGAACATAAAGGGTGATAAGCTGTTTTTTGGCTCATGGGATTTCAACATGTACTGCCTAGACAGGCATACGGGCAAGGAGATATGGAGGTTCCGCGCAGGCAGAGGTTCTATGAACTGCGGTGAAGTCCATGATGGTGTTTTGTATTTCGGGGCGAAGGACGGGTTTCATGCAATAGACGTTTCTAACGGGAAGGAATTGTGGACTAGGAAGCTTGGATACAATACTCACAGCTCCCATGTATGCATTTATAATGACAAAATATACGTTGGCGGGGGAGAGGACGGTTACGAAAGAGGGATACTGGCGTGTTTTGACAGGGAAGGGAACGTTCTGTGGAGATTCATCACAAGCGGTCCATGCTGGCTCGGGCCGCAAATCAAGGAAGGGAAACTCGTTACAGGATCATGGAATTGCTATTTCTACAGGCTTGACCCCGAAACAGGGAAAGAGATGTGGCGTTTTAAAACAGGCGGAGAACCTTCGAAAGAAAAGGTTATAGATCACAGCGAAATCGCGCTGGTAACGATTATAACAGGCGAGGGAGTTTTCGAGGATGAGGATAAGGAGGGGAAATATTCGCCAACCCCTGAGATACAGATTTCAGATAATGTTTACGTCACGAAAAGCGAATATTCAGCGGGGTCGAAAACTTATAAATCAGAAACGGGATATAAATAAACTCTCATAAAGAGGGTGATCTTACGGATATTAGGAAAGAGCTGGAAGGGGTTTTGAAAAAACACAAAGATGTGAGAAGGAATCCGAAAAGGGAGGATCTTATAAAGGATTCCGTGGAAAACAAGGAAGCTGTGGTTTCGAAGAACGGGGCGTTAGCGACACGGACACCTCCTGAATCGACAGGGAGGAGCCCGGCTGATACGTATATCGTGAAGCGGGAGGGGAGCGAAAAGAACATTGACTGGGACTCCCCAAACAACAACCCTATTGAACCGGAGACTTTCGAAATGGTTCTGGAAGATACATTACGGAAACTCAAAACAAAAAAGAGGATTTACGTCACGGAAAGGGTTTTGGGGGCGGATGTTTCCTACGCTTTGCCTGTGATGACCGTCACGGACTACGCGTTGACTTCGCTTTTCACGTACAACATGTTCAGGCCAGTTCCTAACGATTTGCGAAAGAGCATATTCGCGGGGAAGGGATTTGTTTTGCTCGCTTTACCATACGATAAGCTTGACCCGAAAAAATACGAGGGGAGGTTAAGGAAAGTGAACGGGAGAACCTCGGATATGATTATCGCAATGGATTTTGACAACAGGATAGGGGTAATTTACGGGTCAGCGTATATGGGAAGCGTTAAGAAGCTCATGTTCACCGTGATGAATTACCTGCTCCCAGGGGAAGGTATCCTTCCCATACACTGCTCCGCTAATGAAGGGGGAAGAGGGGATGTCGCTTTGCTTCTTGGACTTTCAGGGACGGGGAAAACCACGCTGTCCGCCGACCCTACGCGATCTTTATACGGGGATGACGAGCACGGGTGGGGCAAGAAGGGGGTAGCGAATTTCGAATACGGGTGTTACGCGAAACTCATCAACCTCGATCCAAAGAAAGAGCCGGAGATATACAACGCTATCATGCATAAAGATACGTATGAAAAACACGGGGCGATAGTTGAGAACGCAATGATATATCCTGACGGGAGTTTCGATTTCTACGATGACAGGTTCACACCGAACTCAAGGGGTTCGTACCCTCTGTCTTACTTAACAAACGTAAAAGAATCCTCAACGGGGGGCCACCCCAAAACCATCCTCTTCCTTACAGCAGATGCTAACGGCGTTTTGCCTCCGGTATCCAAGCTCACGAAAGAGCAGGCAATGCTCTGGTTTTTGGTTGGGTACACGAGCAAACTCGCCGGGACGGAAACAGGGATAATAGAACCGAAAACCGCGTTTTCGCGATTCTTCGGGGAACCATTCATGCCGAGGAACCCTGATGTTTACGCCAAAATGCTGGGGGAGAAATTGAAAAAACACAAAACCAAAGTTTACCTCATAAACACGGGATGGAGTGGTGGTCCGTACGGAATTGGAAAGAGAATAGATATTGATCTAACGAGAAAGATGGTTCACGCCACGCTAGAAGGCGAATTGGAAGGGATGGAATACGAGGAAAACGAAACATTCCACATAATGGTTCCTAAAAGCTGTCCTGGCGTGCCTAGCGAGATACTCGACCCCAGAAACACGTGGAAGGATAAAAATGCATACGAAGAACGAAAGAAAAAGCTTGCGAAAGAATTCTGCGAGCATTTTGACAAGGCTTATGGAAACAAGGGGATAGACAAAGCGATAGAAAGAGAATGCCCTGGAAAATAATATCGACAGAATGACGCACACATTGTATGCGTCTATCGCTTTATACAAAACCAAATGTTTCTGAAGCTATCCCTAGTTCCGGACCGCTTGTTTGGTCTCCTGCCAGGAAACCGTTCGAATTGACTATTAAACCCGATTTCACCCAAGGGTTTCCGAAATTCACTGATCCAGGGGAAACCGAGACGTCCAAGATTCTCTCTATTAACTTCTTCTCCTTCTCGGTTACCCATTTGTGAACCAAACACCCATTCGAATTGCATGTCGCTAGCGATCCCACCAGATCCATTCCCCCTATCGTTCCAACCCTTGTTCCAACCCCTAAAAATTTCCGGATGTCCTTCCTGTGTTTTTCGAGATCCCTCGAAACTATGCAGCCATGATCGTTAGAAAGGATGAGGTTACCGAAGGCCGTGTGTTTCGTTTCGAGAACGAGGACATCGAAATTCCTCTGCATCTCCTCGATCTCTTCGTTGTATATCCTGTCGGAAATGACGATTCCCTGCGAATTTCCCGCGGTGAAAATTCCTATCAGCCCCGTCCCGAGCACGCTAGTTTGATAAACAGGGACCTTCAGAACCTTCTTAATCGGGTCCATGTCCTTCTTTTGAACGAACCTGTTTACAAGACAGAATTTATCAGTGGAAAAGGCGAAAAGCCCTATATTCGGGTCCTTCTGGAAATTGAGTTTTGCGAATTTCATATAGTTAATATTGAAAATCTATTATATTAAATTCCAGAATTATGTTTATTTTTTCTTTTCCTTAGGGTTTTCCTTGCTTTCTTTCTTCTCTGGTTCCTTCTTTTCCTCGGTTTTTTCTTCTTTTTCTTCGGTCTCTTTCTCTTCTGCTTCTTTCTTCTCCTCTCCGGGTTTTCCGGTTAACCTTTCCTTAATGCCTGCTATGCCCTTCTTCTTTTCCTTTTTCTCTATTATGACCTCTCCCGGAAGTTTAACCTTAACACTTTCGAAATCCCCCTTCACCTCGACCTTTATCCTTCCGGGAGGCTTTTTGAAGCCCCGCGAAAATAAGAGTTCGTTAACACCCTTCGAAACCTTTATCTCCTTAACTTTTGTGTGTTTCCTAACGAATTCCTTTACAGTCCTAAGCGCACGGTTGCTTCTCTTTGATCTCGGCTCCTTCAACCATTCCCTTCTCAAGGGGATAGTGTAAATCCTTTCTATCTCGTTCGCCTTTTCCGCCATCCCTGATCACCTAAACTTTGAGTTTCGAACCTCTTCTCCAGTCCTTTGTTCGCACGCGGACCCTCCTGGTTCTCGCCCTTTTCAAACCGAACTTCTTTATATCTGCCCAGCGGGGAGCCGACCTGAGTTTACCCTTCGCGGACAGCCTCAACTTCTTCCCACCTGACTTGTTCCTGCTCATATACATCAACCTTTACTTTTTCTTTATCCTGAATTCCCTTTTTTCCGAAAGTAGCTTAAGGATTTCCTTCATCTGCTCGTCAGCAACGTTCTCCTTAAGCCTCCCAGACTGGTATATCTGGAGCAAATAAAGCTCGGCCTGGGCAGCGAGCTCCGGGTTTGCGTAACGCACGCGCCCTAACCTTTCATACGCCTCCTTCGAAAGTATTTTTCCAAGTACCTTCTTCTTCATGGCCTCTAACTGCTGCATTTGCTGAATCTGTTGCAGCTGGTTCGGGTCCATGTATTCAACCATATAAAATCACGTTTTTATCATTTCTCGATTGTCTTCGCGATCTCGTTCAAGAAGAGCTTGCCCTTCGCTGTTATGCTCCTCCCCTTTCCCTTCTCCGTCTTAGCGAATCCTGCTTTCTCGAGCTGCTGGAAGATCTCGCGGATTATCGAACCGGAAGCGGGGTATTTATGTCCTGGTTTGTGTCCCCTTCTCTTCCTCCCGCCGTAGACCTTTCTGATCCTCGACACGCCGATTGGTTTGCCAAGGGAAAGCTTTCTAAGGATAGAAGCCGATCTAATGTACCACCAGTTATTCTGGGAAGGAGGCCTTTCCTTGCATACCCCCGTCTTAACGAATCTCGCCCATTCGGGGAGTTTGATCTCCTCCGTCTTCTCCAGTTCCTTTGAAACCCTTTCTATCAGTTTATCGGCTTCCGTTTGCTTTATCATATCAGCACCTAGTGGTTATATACAATAAGTAATATTTATATTGATTTGCCTTTTTTAAGCTTTCTAAAAAATATCTAATATGACAATGGAGTGGCAAAGAGAAGCGAATGTAATAGCAGAGAGATTCAAAAAAAACGAAATTCCTGGTTTTCTGGCAAAAGAATTTCTTGCGAAGGACAACGAATTCGTTGTTGTGGAGAGAGGGGGGGAGATATACAGGGAGAGGGGCCCTGGGAAATTCGCTATAAGCGGTTTTGTAAGCGATTTGACAGATTTACTTTTGGTGGACAAATCGGAAAAAACATTCGAAAGCGAGGTAAAGAACGTGTGGCTTGCGGATGAGAATAAGATTGATATCAAATTTGTTATCAAGTTCAGGATATTCCATTCTGACCATTTTTCCAAAAACCTCATGGGCGAACGAAAGAAATTCTCTCTACAGGATGTTTGGGATGAGACTCTCTCGAAGATATTATACAAGAGCAGCCTCCCGGAATTGCAGAAGAAATCAGCGAACGAGTTCCTAAAGGAAGATTTCAGGGAGGATGTTAGGGAGGATATCGAATCTGAAATGAAAAGGGCCTTCAAGGAATGGGGGTTGATCCTTTCCTCGTTATCGATTGATTTCAAAGTTCCCGAGGGAATCGAAGCTGAGAAAACTGAAGCTGAAGGGGGTGAGGAGCTTCAAGAGGAGGGAACCGAAGTGGAAGAGCCTACAGATGTTGGAAAGTACGGAACTTCCGGGATTACAAGGGAGGAGGAGCTGTCAGAACTCGAAAAGGAGAGAGTTGAAAAAGAGGTTGAGATGGAACTCGGAAAGAAACAGGCCCAAAAGGACACGGAAGAAGCTCTGGAGGCGATGGAGTTAAAAGATATCAAGGACAAAGAAAAAATGCTTGAGGAGATGGAAAGAAAGGATTTGGAAGAAACCGGGGGGAAGGATAGATTGAAGGAAAAGCTCGAAGAGCTTAAGAGGGCAAAAGAGATAACGGAAAAGAAATTCTACAAGAAGGAGTTGTCTGAAGAAGCGTTTCAAAGGATGATGGAGGATTTTGAAAAGAAGATCATAGAGATAGAGACGAAATTAAAGGGGAAAGAGAGCTAATCACTTGTTTCTAGAGCTATCGCCATAAACGCTAGGACGAAACCCAACGCTATCGAAAGTATGAAGTTGAACGTTGAAATTTCCGGGTTCAAAATCAGTTCCGAGGCATTGGAGATGACAAGAGTCGCTGCTAAACCAAACAAGGGGAGCGAAGCTATTCTTGAAGTCTTCTTCTCCCTAAGGCTCATGCTCCTCCCGAGCCAAGCGACCGTTCCGGAAATCCAGAAAAAGTAGACGGATGATATGAGGAATGCTGCAGTTGCCTCAAAAAAGCCTAGGTTTATGAAATCCGCAATGGAGTTATAACCCCTGTATATAGCGAGAGCTGTCACAACGATTGCGACAACGTACATGAAGAAGGCGAGCCTTCGTCCTGTGAAAGATTCCTTTAGTTCGTTGAATGCCCCCAGTATATAATCCTCGAGCCTGAATCCCCTTATGAAGAGATACGCCCCCACAACGCCTACTATGATCCTCCATCCGGTGTCTCCGAACGCCGCATACAGCAAAAGAGCGATTGCGGGTAATCCAAAAACGAGCCTTGCGAATTTGGGGTTTTCAAGGGTCTCCTTTATGAAATCCTTTATCTTGTAATAACTCGATTCGAGTCTTTCTGACTGCCTCACAACGATTCTTCTAACAGATAGTATGGGAATGTGTGATTGGATTATAGGAATCACATGTTCGTCATCTGCCCCATCCGTGACGAGAACGACGAAGTCGCTCGGGTTTTTATTGAGGACTTCATTCAGCTGTTTCGATATCTCCCTGTCCGCGTCTATGCCCCTGTTCTTATGTCCTGTTAAGACAGCGACCTCTAATGTGTATTTGTTCTTGAGCTCCTCGAATACTTTAACCGCCCCGAAGATCGCGTTGCTGTCGCTGTCCTCGGGGTCTTTGAGACCTAGTTCTGTCGCTGTTTTCAAAACCTTGTCCCTCCCTATCACAGGACCTCTTATCCGTAACTTCTGGCCTATGTCGTTGTCACGGTCTACACTCATCACCAGTATCCTATCTTTCGGCATGAAATCACTTTATTTAATTAATGGTTTGATTTTTAAAGTATTGTTCGAAATTAAATGATATCATGAAGGCTGAAATAGGGGTAGTGGGGGGAACAGGAATCTATTCAGAGGGAATGTTGAAAAACGTTAAAGTTATGAACGTTCAAACACCTTACGGCAAACCCTCGAGCGAAATAAGGATCGGGTCTTTCAAGGGAAGGAAAATCGCCTTTTTGTTCAGGCACGGGGAATCTCATTCGATTCCTCCGCACAAGGTCAATTCCAAAGCGAACATATACGCATTGAAAAAACTCGGTGTTGAGAGGATCATCGGCATAGCTGCTGTGGGTTCGCTGAAGGAGGAAATGAAACCCGGGGATATCGTTATCCCCGATCAGTTCATAGACATGACGAAGCAAAGGGAGCCAACGTTTTATGATGGCCCGAAAGTCGCGCACATCTCAATGGCAGATCCATTCTGCAAAGAAATGAGAGATTTGGTTTATAAAACCATTAAAAATCTGAACATCCGTTTTCATGGAAAGGGAACGTACCTCTGTATAGAGGGTCCGAGGTTTTCAACGAGGGCCGAGTCGAATCTCTGGAGGATAATGAAAGCCGATATAATAGGTATGACGCTGATCCCGGAAGTCGTTCTCGCAAGGGAGAAGGAGCTTTGTTATCTCTCGATCTCGAGCGTGACGGATTACGATTGTTGGAGAGGGAAAGAGGCAGTCTCCGCTGATGACGTTATTAAAACCATGAAAAAGAATACAGAAAATGTGAAGAAAATCTTGGAGAGTGTGATACCCAATACCCCGAAAGAAAGGGTATGCGTATGTAAGAAAGCGTTAGAGAACGCGTTTATATGATCAGTTTTCAATCCTGAAGATGTATAAAAACTAGAATGGTGAAAAGAAACGGGGTGAAAGAATGGAGGAGAAAAAGAAAGTAAAGATTTATTCAACACCGACGTGCCCTTACTGCAAGATGGTGAAGGAATTCCTAAAAGAAAAGGGAGTCGAATTTGAGGACGTAGATGTTTCAACGGATCAAGAGGCTGCGAAAGAGATGATCGGGAAATCAGGGCATACTGGTGTCCCGCAGATCGAAATCAACGGGAAGATCATAATCGGTTTCGACAGGGAAGCGCTGGAAAAGGAACTGGGTTTGTGAACCAAGAAAGGGATGGAAATGCCTGATAAGAAATTTTGGAGATGTAACGTTTGCAACGACATACATTACGGCATAGCCGGGCCTGAAATATGTCCGACATGCCAGGCTAAAAACGCGTATGTCGAAGTAGACAAGGAAGAAGCGATGAAGGTGATGGGACTATGAACAAGGAAGAGCTGATAAAGATATGGGAGAGATTCACAGAGAACAACGACTTCATATTGAACCCTGATGAAAAACATATAGACATGGTTACAGAGGGTGTGCTAGAAAATGAAAAGAAATACGGCCTCAGGCTTTGTCCTTGCAGGTTGAGGGACGGAACGAGAGAGGGAGATTTGAAACTCATATGCCCATGCAACTTCAAAGCACAGGAAAACTGGAAAACCAGGGGGGAATGCTGGTGCGGGCTGTTTGTTAAAAGATGAATCATGTTATTAAGGAGGTTGGTAAAGATGTCAAAAACGGATGAGAACCTGAAGAAGGCTTTTGCCGGGGAGAGCCAGGCCAATCGAAGGTATCTGGCATTCGCGAAAAAATCGGAGGGAGAGGGCTTTAAACAGATCGCAAAACTTTTTAGGGCTGCTGCCGATGCGGAAACTGTACATGCCATGAACCATTTGAGGGTCATGAAAGGTGTGAGAATCACGAAAGATAACCTTCAGGAAGCGATCAACGGGGAAACGCATGAATTCACAGAGATGTATCCTGAAATGATAAAGCATGCCGAAGAGGAAAGAAACGAAGCCGCCAAAACAACTTTCAGTCAGGCCAACGAGGTCGAGAAAATACACGCGGAACTCTATAAGAAGGCGCTTGAGGGCGTGGAAACAGGGAAAGACCTGGAAGCGAACGAAATCCACGTTTGCCAGGTCTGCGGGAATACGTTCTTAGGTGAAACCCCTGACACATGTCCCATCTGTGGGGTAAAAAAGGATATGTTCAAAAAAATAGAATGAGGTGATGGTATGGTGAAATTGTGGAGATGCGAAATTTGCGGGGATCCTTACATAGGGGAATCCGCCCCTGACAACTGCCCTTTCTGCGGGGCGCACAAGAAACACATGAAGGAAGCGAAGGAAGCGAACGTGAACTTCAATGTCGAACTCAACGAGAAGGACAAGGCTAACGCTGAACACGCTCTTCAAGTGGAGATAAGCAACGCCGCTTTCTACTTCTGCGCTGCTGAGAAAACGGATGACGCAGAAGGGAAGCTTTTGTTCAAGGCGTTGGGAACGGTGGAAGCAGAGCACGCGAGCGTTTGGAGGAAGATTCTGAAATTAGACAGCATTCCGAAAGGTGATGATCAGTGCCACGTGAGCAACAGAGAAAACCTGGAGGATTCCCACGCGAGGGAAACGATGGCGATAGAATTCTATAAAAGAGCAGCAGAGGAATCAGAAAACCCTCGGGTTAAACAGATATTCGAGGCGTTTGTTGATGTGGAGACAGACCACCTAAAACTTTCAGAGGAGAGGTTGAAATGACGAATGTAAACGAAGTGTATAAGTGTAACGTGTGCGGTAACATTGTCGAAGTCTTGCACGCAGGTTCGGGCGAACTCGTATGCTGCGGGCAGCCCATGGAGTTGCTGAAGGAAAAGACAGAGGACGAGGGACAAGAGAAACATGTTCCGGTGATCGAAAAAACAGATACCGGGATAAAAATCAAGGTCGGTTCGGTCCCGCACCCGATGGAAGAAAACCATTACATAGAATGGATAGAAGTGATAGCCGGTGGGAAGGTCTACAGGAAGTTCCTGAAACCAGGCGAGAATCCTGAGGCAGAATTCGAGATAAAGGCTGGGAATGTCGAAGCGAGGGAATACTGCAACGTCCACGGGCTATGGAAAGCATGATTTCGTTCGTTAAGTTCGAGTTAACGGGCTAATTTTTAAGCAATGATATTAATAGATTAACATGCCAAGAAAGAAAGCCACTAAAGGGAAATCAAAAAGCAAAGAGAAAGACGTTTTGGATCAAAGGATGGAACACTTCGGTGAAGAGGTCGGGAAACTGGGAGAAAAATTCGGCAAAAGGATGGGAGAAGGGGGGAAGGAATGGGAAAGCTGGTTCCACAGGACTTTCGGGTTGGTCGGACCGCTGATCTCGAGCATATTCGGCATCGTAATCCTTGCCCTGGTAAGCTGGGTAATATATTTGGTGAACATCCCGATAGGAAGCGGGTTTATTCTGAACGTGTATTATTTCCTTACGGATAACATGGGTTTGTTTTTCCTGATATTTATGTTTTTTTCGTACACTTCCTATTTTTCCAAAGCTTCATCAAGGGCGTACAGACCTTTCTCTCCCATTGCGACAGCAATCGGGATCATAATAGGTTTCTGGATGGCCATACAAACGATAAACATCGCAAATCTTTCTTTGGGGTTGCCTTTCCTCTCGATCATGACGTTTTACATCGAGATGAATCTTATCTGGATATTCTGGTTCTTCCTTTTTCTCGGTTACCTGGTTCTCGCGATAAAGATTGCCACAGAGAAACCGGTAGAAAGGGCAGTGAAGGGTGTTGAGGAGGAGGTTGTTATGAGAAAGACTGAACAAAAAACAAGAGCGGGTGAAATCCATAGGCTTTACAGGTCAGGCAAGGACCGCATACTCGGAGGGGTGTGCGGAGGGGTAGCGGAATATCTCGGAGTGGACCCCGTGATAATACGACTACTCTGGATTGTAGGAACGCTTGCCTGGGGATCCGGGATTATACTTTACATAATATTCTGGATAGTGATACCAAGAAACCCGAAACACAAATGGGAAGGTTAGAATCGATTTCAATTTGTTTTTTAATATTTAACCCGTTATAATCTAGACATGACGGGCATACTGGAATGCGCGGGGAAACTGAAAGGGACGGAAGTGGAGAAATTGGTGGACTCCCGCATAAAGGAATTCAAGGAACTCGGCGAACAATCAAGCGATGAAATCTTTAAGGAACTCTGCTTTTGCATATTGACCGCGAACTTCACCGCCGAAGGGGGGATAAAAATCCAGAAGGAGATCGGGAATGGTTTTTTAACCCTCACGGAAGCACAATTAGTGAAAAAATTAAAGGAACTCGGCCATCGATATCCAAAAACAAGAGCCGGATACGTTATAGAAGCAAGGAAGTACAAAGATTCGCTGAAAGAAACTATCAGATCTTTTGAAGATGAACACAAATTAAGGGAATGGTTGGACAAGAACGTGAAAGGTCTTGGGTACAAGGAAGCGAGCCATTTCCTGCGAAACATAGGTTTTGAAAACCTCGCTGTCATAGATTTCCACATAATCGATATTCTAGCGAATTATAACGTGATAGAAAAACCGAAGACGCTCACAAGAAGGAAATACCTAGAAATAGAAGAACTGTTAAGGAAGATCGCGGGGAAACTGGGACTGAACCTCGCTGAACTTGACCTGTACTTGTGGTATGCGGAAACGGGGAAAATTCTTAAATAAATCACGAACTTAAGCACTGTTATGGAAAAACATGTTTTAACTGGAATCTTTTTGGTTGTAATTCTTGCGAGCGGCTGCATTGGCGGAGGAGAGACAATGGTATGTTTTGAGGATAAATGCTTTATGGTCGAGATTGCTGATACGCCAGAAGAAAGAGCAGAAGGTTTGATGTTCAGGGAATCATTAGAACCGGATAAAGGCATGCTCTTTGTTTTCGGTCAAGAATCCGAATACGGTTTCTGGATGAAGAATACGATTATCCCTCTGGATATAATATGGATAAATTCGGATGGAGAAGTGGTTTTCATCAGCAAAGAAACACAGCCCTGCGATGAATCATGCCCGTCCATAAGGCCGGACAGAAAGGCTAAATATGTTCTCGAGTTAAATGCGGGGGTTTCGGATGAAATCGTACTGGGAATAGGTGATAAGATAAAAATAAAGAACCTGTGAATTCGAGCTTCTTGGTTAATTACAATATTTAAATATATAATCACAAAGATAATCCTATCGGTGTTGGAATGAAGATAAGAAAAAGGGCTTCAAAGCCCCTGATAGAAAAGATGTACAAAGAGGGGATTGAGAAAAAAGCGAACGTGTGGAAGGCGGTGGCAAAAGACTTGAACAGACCAAGGAGGAAGGGGTTTGAAGTCAACCTGACAAGGATTGAAAAACATTCGAAACCGAAGGAAACCATAGTTGTTCCGGGGGTTGTGCTCGGAAGCGGGGACATAAAGAAGCGTGTGGTCATCGCCGCTCAGAGGTTTTCAGGGAAGGCGAAGGATAAGATCGAAAAGGCCGGCGGGAAATGCTTATCGATTGAGGAACTCTACGAAAAAAACCCGAAAGGCAAGGGTTTAAGGATAATGGGATAGTATGAATGTGATAAATGCTGAGAACTGTGTTGCGGGGAGGTTAGCGTCTTTTGTAGCCAAAAGGCTGTTAAAGGGGGAGGAGATCGTTATCGTGAACGCGGAGAAGGCGATAGTTACGGGGAATCCGAAAGTTATTGAAAATTTTTTCGGGGAGAAGATCAAGAGGGGCGATCCCTACCACGGACCCTTCTATCCCAAGAAACCTGAGAACATATTGAGGAGAATCGTGAGGGGCATGCTCCCTTACCACAAGCCAATGGGGAGGAACGCGTACAAGAAATTGAAAGTATACAGGTCGGTTCCGGGGGAATTCAAGAACACGGAATCAGAAGTTATAGGCAAGGCTAAAAGCAAATCCGAATGCAAATTCGTTTACCTCGAGGACATCTCGAAAAAATTTGGTGGTTGAATGGTAAAGAAAAAAGGGAAGGCAAAGAAGAAGACGGGGAAAAGCGTTAAGAAGGAAAGGGGGAAGAAAGGGAAAGGCGTGATATTCAAAACAGGGAAGAGGAAAAGAGCGGTAGCCAGGGCTTCAATAAAGCCCGGTTCGGGGAAAATCCTCATAAACGGGGAACCTTTGGAGAATTTCAAGAATGAGGTTTTAAAGCTCAGGCTGGAGGAGCCTTTCATCCTCACAGGAAAAGAATGGAAGTCATATGATTTCATCGTTAACGTGAAAGGTGGAGGAATACTAGGCCAGACTGATGCTGCAAGGCAGGCGTTTGCAAGGGGCCTGGTTGAGATTTTCGGGAATGAACTCAAGCAGAAATTCCTGGATTACGACAGGAATCTGCTCGTTTACGATCCGAGGAGAACAGAACCGCACAAACCACCGAGGTCTTCTCAGGGTCCGAGGAGGTACAAACAGCGTTCGAAAAGATAAAATTTAAATAATTAAATAAGAAATGTGATGATTATGGAATACGCAAGGATCAGGCTGGCGGGAAGAGATTACAAAAAGCTAGATGAAATTTGTAAACAAATCAAGGAGATTGCGAGCAAATACGGTGTTTCGACACGCGGCCCGATCCCCTTACCGACGAAAAAAATGAAGGTCACAACCCTCAAAACCCCCTGCGGTGACGGGACAGGGCACGGCAACGCGACGTATGACAGGTGGGAGATGAGAATCCATAAAAGGATCATAGATATTGGTTCTAACGAACGCGCTCTACGACAAGTAGTTCGTATCCCTTTACCAGAAGACGTTAAGATTGATATAGAACTGAGATAGTCTACTTCTCTTCCAAGAGAACCCCGTTAACTATCCCGTCCTGGCCCGGTCTTGAAGTTACTTTCGCTGTGCCTATCTCTGTCTTCACGACCGCTCCCTTTGATATCACATTCCTTCTCACGAAATGCGGGTTGGCCGGGTTCTTCTCAACAGAAATTATCTTCACCCTTTTAATCTTTCTCGTTTTCGGGTCCGCGACGTTTATCTTCTCGACGAAAAGGAGTTTTAGTTTCTCATTCCCTCCCCTTTCTCTTTTCACCTTCACGTTTCTCTTGCCTATTCTCGTCTCCAGGAATTCGTTCCCCCTGTCCATCTTCCTTTTCTTTCTGACCCTTCTCAGCCTTTTTCCCGTGAGCGTCCTTCTCGAACGCAAATGCCATTTCACCATACGAGCACCGATTCTATATATTTGACAGATTTACATTTAAATAGATAACAAATGCTTTTAAATCAGCGAATTCAAATAAAATTATCAATTTTACCCGATTTTAAATTGGGTGAAGGGGGTATGAAAATGCAGCAAAGACCGTTGGACGTTTTAGGAAGTTCGGAGAACAAGAGGATAATAATACAGGTTAAAAACAGGGATAAGATAACCGGAATTTTGAAGGCCTTTGATTCCCACCTGAACATATGGCTTGATGATGCGGAGGTTTCGAGCGCAGACGGAGAGAATTCAGTGAAACTTGGGACAGTTCTTGTGAGAGGAGATAATATCGTTCTCATTTCTCCTGGGAAATAGGAGTTAAAGTTTTTAAATATTCAATTTCAAGGGATACCATGACGAAGGGAACCCCTAGTTTTGGCAAGAAGCAGAAGAAGACGCATGTTTTGTGTAGGAGATGCGGTCGCCATTCTTTCCACGCTTCGGGGGGCGTGTGTTCTGCCTGCGGTTTCGGGGGGTCGAAAAAAATCAAAAAATTCAAATGGCAGTGGAAACCGATCGAAAGAAACAAGAGAATGAAGTAAAACCCATATAAATATAACCACTTATTTATATGTTATTAGCACATGACGACTTGGCTTTATGTTTCAGGTCGTCTCCCTAAATATGGGCCCGTAGCTCAATCGGCAGAGCACCAGACTCTTAAGAGCGTATGATGCAGGAACTAAAGGATGACGTACACAAAGTGTACGTCGATTGGAACTTCCTGCGTCATTCGAACCTCGGATATTATGAAGGTTTCTAGAACCTTGTGATTGAGGGATATCTGGGGGTTGCGGGTTCGATACGTAGCTTTACGTGAAAATCCCGTCGGGCCCATACACCACTCAAAAAATAAGGATTGTATGACGCAGGTCCCACCTGCGTCTATCGAAAATTTACACTTCTTCGACCACAGAACCCATGATATTTTTTATCACTTTGTCCCCGCTTTTAAGAACAGGTTCCCCGTGCCCTGGAAGGATTTTATCGATCCTGAGGGAGGAGAGCCTTTCAAGCGATTTCTCGATATCCTCTTCACTCCCTCCCGGAAGATCTGTTCTCCCCACACCGTCAGCAAATATTGTGTCACCAGATAACAGGATATTGTCTTTCGAATCAAACAGGCATATCGAACCGGGGGTGTGTCCTGGCGTATGTAAAACCTTGAACCTGAAAACATCATCCCCTTCCTTCAGCTTCCTTTCGACTTTCATGGGTCTCATGTTCCCGTTGAAGTAGTGGGCATTGCTCATTTCGCTGTCCCCTTTCTCGAGAACATTCGAGTCCTTCTCATGTATGTGGACCTTCGCGTTCTTGAAGAAGCCGTTACCTCCTATGTGGTCCCAGTGCATGTGCGTGTTAACGATGTTCTTTATGTTGTCGAAATCGAGATTCATCTTCTTGAATATTTCGTAAAGGCGAACAAAATTCAATCCCGTCCCAGAGTCGACAATCGTGTCTCCGTCTATGAGGTATATGTTCGAATCCAGATCAGAAAGATGTACCATTGTTATCCTGCTGTTAATCTTGGTGACTAAATCCAACCCCATATTAATTATTTCTCCGCAAACAAATTTAAAGAGATATTGAAACTTGTGCAAGAATAAAAATCAATTCTGTTCCATGAATAACTCGGAGATGGTTAAAACAAGAAAAACCTATATAAAAACCATGGTCTTTAGGATGATTTCAATTATTATTATGACCACCGCAATCCCGATCACATGCTCTGGTTTCAGCTTGATCGCTTCCTCTGATTCCTCAAAGTAACGTATAAGGCCTGCGGTCGACTGCGGCATCATTGCTTTCGGTTTTTTCGGCATGCTATCAATAAAGAATTAATAATCTTTCATTTATAAGCTTTTGACCCATTTGAGAAAATAAATGTTGTGCTGGGCATAGCCCATTTTCTGTCATCTCGCAGGCTTTGACGCCTGAACGAGGCGATAGCATTTTTCTAACTCGTCCCTTTATTTTTCGGGACTTTCACCCGCACGACCCGAACTCTTTCACCCTCCTGCTTCTTCGATGCTTTCCCTTTCGGGATCATCGCTCCAAAGCGAAGGTTTATTTCTGCGTCCGGACAGGTCCTCTCGGACCCTGCCTTGCGACAGCGTACCTTTCGAAAGACGTTCGCAAGCGAACGTCAATCTATCGGGTGCCTGGAACTTACCTCCCCGAGTCGCCTCAGGGCAAGCTATCTGCCCAGCTCAACAAGATTTTTTAGGTTTTGGGGGTTTAAAAAGGTTATTTCGAGAGAATTCCGGCTAAACCGTTAAAAAATAAGAAACGAGCACCAAGACCTTTTGACCAGGACTGAATAAAGATTTACTGTCCTGACTCTTGGGGCTTAACAGCCTTACCTTTCGGCCAGACCTTGGAACCCTCAATTAAGAGTTGAAAATAGGCTTTTTAAGCATTTCCGTGGGGGAAAATAGATTTTGGGGAATATATATGTCAAAAAATTTTTCTCCAAGCCCTCATATAAATACGTCCTTACCCAATTTAAAGTAAGGGGGATGCGAACAATCAAATTCAATAAAAAGGGCAGTATCGCCAAATCAAAAGAAGGTGACCTTCTTCTCGTAAATGAGGACAAAAAGGCGTACAAGGTTGACGAGGTCGTGATCCTTATATGGACCATGTGCGACGGGAAACACGACAACAAGGAGATAGTAGAGGAGTTCTGTTCAAAACTCGGCAAGAATGTCCCGAAAGAAGAGATCGAGAAAGCAGTCTCAGACATAACCCAGAAGTTGGAAAAATTCGGTCTTCTTGAGAAGTGCAAGTGAGATCGGAAATGTATTCTGATTAATGATCTGTTTATAGCTTGGACTAATACTTTTTCTTTGGTCAACCGATTTCTTGAATAAGCGGAAGCTATCGTAAAGAAAGTGGTTGGCGAGTTGTCCTTTTAACTAGGATCTGTCAGGGTATTGGGTAACGTGGGCTGAATACCTCGCCGAAGCTTGGTACTTACACCCCGTTTCCATCAACCTTGTCGTATACAAGACCTTCCCCAGCGCACCGATACTCGCGTATCAGGTTGCTGGATGGTTACCTATTTTCAGGAGAGGCTTCGGGCTTAGATGCTTTCAGCCCTTATCCTCAATGGCGTAGCTACCCGGCAATGTTTTACGCAACCGGTACACCAGAGGCCACAACGCACTGTTCCTTTCGTACTGAGTGCTTTTTCCCCTCAAGTAACCAACACCTTCAGCAGATATAGACCGTACTGGCTCGCACCGTACTTAACCCAGCTAACGTGGCTCTTTGATGGGTGAACACCCCCACCCTTGG
>CBEVTC010000002.1:0-44891 GCA_965552715.1 uncultured archaeon
CCGTACTTAACCCAGCTAACGTGGCTCTTTGATGGGTGAACACCCCCACCCTTGGACGCTGCTGCACGTCCAGGAAGAGCCGAGCCGACGGCGGAGAAGCAACGAACGCGGTCGATATGGACTCTCACGCGTCACGACTCCATTATCCCCGAGGTAACTTTTCTGTCAGAGCTGGCTCCCAGCTAATGGAGACACAGCGGATCGCTAGGCCACGCTTTCGCGTTAGGATTCCTTGCTTTGTAGAATCCTATCAGGCCGGCTTTTGCCCTTGCACTCTAATTCCGATTTCTGACCGGAATGAGCCGACCTTAGGGCGCCTCTGATCACTTGTCAGAGGCGTACCGCCCCAGCCAAACTGCCCATCTGCCGCTGTTCCCCTAGAGGTAAGCGATATGTTAACAGTAGGTTGGTGTTACATTGGCGCCTTCCCCAAACCCAAAGACTTGGGTGCGATGCTCCCAACTACACTATGCAACCGTCAACATACCGCAACAACAGACTGCAGTAAAGCTCTACGGGGTCTTCTCGTCCCGCTGAAGGACTCCGGAATATTCGCCGGACATTAAGTTCACTAGGTGTCAGGTTAAGACAGCGGGGATCTCGTTAAACCTTTCATGCAGGCCGACAATTAATCGGCAAGGGATTACGCTACCTTAAGACGGTCAGAGTTACCGCCGCCGTTTACCGGGGCTTCACTCGCTATTCACGAGCTTAACACACCGGCACTGGGCAGGCCTCAGGAGCTATACAAATCCTTTCGGACTAGCAGCCCCCTACGTTTTTGTTAAACAGTCGGATCCCCTTTGTCACTGCGACCTACTGGTCCTAGTTGAACTAGAGCAGTAGGCACCCCTTACTGGCGAAAGAATGGAACAAGTTCCATTCAAACTCTACCAAAGGTACGGGGCAAATTTGCCGAATTCCTCAACCTGACTTCTCCTAACACACCTTCACCTTCTCAGCGAGGGGCACCAGTAACGGTTCTCGGTACGGACATGGAAGATTCCTTCCTATTCCCTTTTCACGGGTTCCAGGATTAAACCGAACAAACATACGCTCGCTATTTCTGGATTCACCTGCTTCTCACCATTATGGTACTCCACAGGTTTAACCAGTTAACCACCGAAATGGTCGGTCTATCCCGAAACGTCAGGAATCGGACTTGTGTCGCCACAAGTACTTCCATGGTGCAGGAATATTAACCCGCTTCCCTTTCGACAAGTTCCAGTTAGGGCTTGCCTTAGGACCGACTAACCCTCAGCTGAATCGACAAACCGACGTTGACTCGTCAACGTCAAGCTTTTAATCATTGCTGAGGAACCCTAGCCCTTCAGGTGGTGGAGATTCTCACTCCACTAGTGCTGCTACTATCGGCAAGATTCTTATTCCTGCAAGGTCCACCCAGGCTCACGCCCAGACTTCTGCCCTAGCAGGACACCTCCCAACGCTATTTCTTTCGAAATCTAAGGTATCGGTACCAGACTTAGTCCCGTCCATTTTCAAGGCCCCCAACCTAGATAGGTGAGCTATTACGCACTCGTTAAAGGGTGGCTGCTTCTAAGCCAACCTCCCTATTGTCTATGGTTGAAGACACTTTTCATCAATTAGTCTGAATTTAGGGACCTTAACCTTAGGCTGGGTTCTTTCCCTTTCGGATACCGAGCTTACCCCGGCACCCCCACTCCGGCCTTCTACGGTGATAGTAGATTCCGAGTTTGACAGGGTAACTGGACCTTTCGATCCTTGGTTATCCAATCAGTATCTATACCCTACTATCTACCTCCAGCCAGGCTGTGCTTAGACACATTTAGAGAGGAACCCGCTATTGCTGAACTCGATTAGCGTTGACGAACCGATGTTCCGAAAGCGAACATCAACTCTTTTTCACTCCTAGCCCCAGGTCACGAGAGCGATTTGAATCTCAGCAACTCTAACGGGCCTCCATCTGGCTTTCGCCAGACTTCACCCTGCCCAGGGCTAGATCGTCCAGCTTCAGGTCTTAACCCTGTGACTGTAGGCGCTTTCACACCCGCCTGCCTCAAACTTGCGCAGGTCTCGCTTTCGCTTAGGCCTCCTTGCGTTAGCCTCGCCACAGAGATAAACTCCTTGCCGCGTGTTTCAAAACGGGCGACACCACTCCTGCAAGCAAGAGCAATGCCTACCTATGGTTACATGGTTTCAGGTTCTTTTCATCTCCGATTAAGGATACTTTTCATCTTTCCGTCACCGTACTAGTGCGCTATCGGACTCGAGATGTATTTAGGATTGGGAGTTACTGGCTCCCGTATTCCCAATGGATATTCAACCATTGGTACTCTGGATACCCGCTATCAACCTTCTTCCGTTCTCCTACGGGGCTATAACCCTTTATCGCGAATCTTTCCAGACCACTTCGGACTGGGAAGTTAGGCTGAGCACGAGTCCAAACCCCACATCCCCTTTGGCTCTCGCCAAAAGGTTCGGTTTGTCCTTTTCCCTTTTCAATCGCCTCTACTAAGGGAATCGCTATTGCTTTCTTTTCCTGCCCCTACTAAGATGTTTCAATTCAGGGCGTCCCCGTTCCATATCGGAACGACCGAAATCAAGAAGTCCCATTCGGAAATCCCGGGTTCAAGGGCTGCTTGCGCCTACCCCGGGCATATCGCAGCTTGCCACGTCCTTCTTCGGCTCTCGAGCCAAGCCATCCACCACGCAACGTCGCAGATCCTTCTAGTCAGGACAACTCGCCTATGTTATCATTAAGGAACTCTTTTGGTGTTCACCTCTTCACAGGAGTTTCGATAGACACATACAGAGTATGTGTCATACGATCTTCCTCAGGTGGTCGTCTAATTAATTCATCATTCCCTTCAAATCAGCCCGTTAAAAAGCTAACGAGCGTCATCGTTTGAAAGACACGGATGTAATCCGTGTCGATCTTTCGTTGCAAACAGTTCAGCATGATACTAGATTTTAGCGACCCTAACTCGTTCAGAGAAAATAGACAGACATACTCGCGTACGCCACCCTCCGACTGCATCCCTTACTTTCTGTCACCAAGCAAGACATGAACTCTGAACAGCTTTGGATAGCCTGTGTTTCGGTAGACGCATACTATGTATGCGTCATACGTAAGTATCAGCAACTATTATATTGTTGCCAGATATTTAAATGCTTTTATGGACCGAGTGGGAATTCCGCCGCCCTCAAGCCAAAATGCCGAAGGGCTTATTCGAACCCACGGCCTCTGCCTCACTTGGAAACCACATATTCTTGCAAGGGCAGCGATCTGTAGCGATTGAAGCAGATGGTATCTGCTTCGTTCGAAATCACCGCTGATCTATCGGCCCATATTTAGAGCGACGCATACTTCGTATGCGTCATTCGCTGGTAGGAGATTGTTTTGAGAAAGCGAGATATATATAAGGAGGTGATCCAACCGCACGTTCCCGTACGGTTACCTTGTTTATCGAGCAGTGAGATGATAGTCTAAACTAATTTCGCGATTTGCACAAATTAGCTGTCATCAGAGGCAAAGCCTCCTCTATTTGCCCATCTCACCACTTTACGACTTAGCCCTCCTTGCAAAGTCTTGGTTCGATCTCTCCCGAAGGAGAAACCTCGCCAAAACTCCACTCGGATGGCTTGACGGGCAGTGTGTGCAAGGAGCAGGAACGTATTCGCCGCTGGATGCTAACCAGCGACTACTAGGGATTTCGGCTTCACGAGGGCGAGTTGCAGCCCTCGATCCGGACCGAGAATGGGTTTAGGGATTAGCTTCACCTTTCGGTGTCGCGTCCCATTGTCCCATCCATTGTAGGCCGCGTGTAACCCAAAGGATTCAGGGCATACGGACCTGCCGTCGACCACACCTTCCTCTGGCTTATCGCCAGCGGTCCCCCATGAGTGCATCAATAGAATTGATTAGCAACATGAGGCATGGGTCTTGTTCGTTACGTCACTTAAGACGACACTTCACAGCACGAACTGACGACGGCCATGCACTACTTCTCAGCTTGTCTGGTAAGACCTTGAGCCTGACCTTCATTCTGCTGTCGCCTTTGGTGAGGTTCCCCGCGTTGAGTCGAATTGAACCGCAGCCTCCACCCCTTGTGTGCTCCCCCGCCAATTCCCTTAAGTTTCATCCTTGCGAACGTACTCCCCAGGCGGCCCACTTAACGGTTTCCCTACGACACTGGAAACCCACGTAAGATTACCAATGTCTAGTGGGCATCGTTTACAGCTAGGACTAACCGGGTATTTAGGGCCCCTTTGCGTTTTTCCGTAGACGTTTCTAGCAAAATTTGCTATCGCAAACGGGTCTATCTAATCCGGGTCGCTCCCCTAGCTTTCGTCCCTCACCGTCGGATCCGTTCTAGTCAAGCGCCTTCGCCACAGGTGGTCCTCTAAGGATTATAAGATTTTACCCTTCCCCCTAGAGTACCCTTGACCTCTCCCGGTCCCAAGTTCCGCAGTATCCCCAGCAAGCCAATCAGTTTACCAATCGATTTCACCAGGGACTTGCAAAACCGGCTACGAACGCTTTAAGCCCAATAATCGTGGCCACCACTCGGGGCGCGGGTATTACCGCGGCGGCTGGCACCCGTCTTACCCACCCCTTATTCGTCAAACTATTTAGATTTGACAAAAGCCCCCTCCGAAGAGAGAGCACTCCAGATCTCTTCCTCACGCTTGCGCGCATTGGGAAAGTTTCGCGCCTGCTGCGTCCCGTAGGACCTGGATTCTTGTCTCAGAATCCATCTCCGGGTTTCCTCTCTCAAGGCCCGTACAGATTATCGCCTTGTCAGGACTTTACCCTGGCAACAAGCTAATCTGCCGCAGTCCCATCCTTAGTTCAACAATAGACCATTCCAGGTTCTATTGCCTATCTGGCGTTATCCTCAGTTTCCCGAGATTATACCAGACCTAAGGGCAGGTTGACTACGTGTTACTGAGCTTTTCGCTATGGTTTAACCCATAACTTGCATGGCTTAGCCAGATCCGGATAGCAGTGACCTCCGGCAGGATCAACCGGAATTAGAATTGGCGTTGTAGCTCCTTATCTCGCTTAGTTCTCACAATCTCCTACTTCAAACTTAATTATAATTCTGGGAATTAAGCTCACATCCTCAGCGACAGACGTTCGCTAGCGAGCGTCATGCGCTTTCCTCACAGAAAGAATACGCTAACGTAACTCTTTACTGTGAAGCATATATATTTTGTAAGTAGTATATTTAAACTTATCTCTAACAAACGAAAGAAAAATAAAAAATTAGGGCTTAAGCTGTTGGTTCTGCTGGTGTTGATTCAGCGGGAGCCGCTGCAAGTTGTGCTGGTGCTCCACTTTTGCTTCCGAAAAGCTTGAACCCTATTATGGCGAATACTATCAAGAGGATGTAACCGACGTAGATCATGTAATTCGAATAATATGTTGTGATATCCAGTCCCATCCCAAATGCCACTATTGCCTCTATTATCGCAACTACGATCACCCAGACTATGCTCACCGTAACCATTCCTGCTAAATCCACGCTGACCTTTCCGAGATAAAACTTTGTGAATATCAGGGTGAAGATTATTATCGTTGCAATCGCTGCCGGACTCACGTACGCGGGATCAACCATCCAGACCCCGTTCGCCACTGCAAGCACTATTATCGCCAGAATAATCCCAAACAAAACCGAGAATTTAAATTCCATTTAAAACCCTCCTTTATTAACAATTTGTTTTGCTATTATTTAAAATACCACTTAACAACAAATTAAGTATAGTGGGACTATGAAAAGTAAAAAATCCAGCAGGGAGGAAGTAGCGGAACTGAAAGTCTCGAAATCCAAGGATTTCTCTGAGTGGTACAACCAGGTCGTTCAGAAGGCTGGTTTGGCGGATTACGCCCCAATAAGAGGGTGTATGATCATAAAGCCGTACGGTTTTGCGATTTGGGAAAAAATCCAGAAATGGTTTAATAAGGAACTGAAAAAAACAGGCGTGGAGAACGCATACTTCCCGATATTCATACCCGAACGTTTTCTGAAGAAGGAGGAAGAACACTTCGAGGGGTTCGTCCCCGAGGTCGCCTGGATAGAGAAAACGGACGAGAACGAGGAGAAATACGCTTTGCGACCTACATCCGAGACCATAATGTACGATGCATATTCAAAGTGGATCCGTTCCTGGAGAGATCTGCCTTTAAGGATAAACCAGTGGAACAACATCATCCGCTGGGAGGTTAAGGCAACCAGGCTTTTCCTTCGAACTCGCGAATTCTTGTGGCAGGAGGGGCACACAGCGCATGCCATGAAAAAGGAGTGTGAGGAGGAGGTCATGCTGCGAGCGAATCTGTACAAAGAGCTGGTTGAGACCCAGCTTGCCATCCCTGTTGTGATGGGCAAGAAATCGAAAAGTGAAACGTTTGCAGGAGCGTTGTATACGATAGCTATCGAGGCTTTGATGCCAGACGGGAAAGGTTTACAGATGGGGACTTCTCATAACCTGGGGCAGCAATTCGCAAAGGCGTTCGATATTCGCTTTCTTGACAGCAACGGGGAGAAAAAATACGTGTGGCAGACTTCATGGGGTATAACTACTCGCCTTATCGGAGCGGTGACAATGGTTCACGGAGATGACAAAGGTCTGGTTCTGCCCCCGAATATCGCGTCCATACAAATTATCATCGTCCCGATTTACGACAATAAAACGAAATCTAGGGTTCTGAATGAGGGAGGGAAACTGAAGAAAAAACTAGATTCGAAATTCAGTGTTCATTTCGATGACAGGGATGCGTATTCACCCGGGTGGAAGTTCAACGAGTGGGAATTGAAAGGCGTTCCTGTCCGTCTGGAGATCGGGCCGAGAGACATCCAAAAGAAACAGGTCGTGCTCGTCAGAAGGGATACAGGAGAGAAGAAACCAGTCAAGGAAAAGGATGTAGTGAAATCGCTGGAAAAAACCCTCGAACTTGTACAGGAAAACCTTTACAGTAAAGCGAAGAAGTTCCTTTCCGGGAACACAAGGGACGCGAAGAATTTCAAGGATCTTGAAAGGTTGATCAAAAACAGGAAGATGGTGAGGGCGTACTGGTGCGGGGACGAAGGGTGTGAAGAAAAAATAAAGGAGAAAACAGGAGCGACGATCAGGTGTATAAAGACAGAAACAGCGAAGAAAGAAGGTAAATGTCTGGATTGCGGGAAACCATCGAGAACGGTTGCCTATTTCGCAAAGGCTTACTGAATTCGAAAGTTAATTTTAATAACCTAACTCGCAATTTATTTATTGCAAGCGGAGGTAACCAAACGGCTAGGTGGCCGGCTGCAGCAATCATCGCTGCCATTCACCGGTGTTATGAGACCTTATGGTCAGTGAATAGCAGACACCGGCATAAGGGGGTTCGACTCCCTCCCTCCGCTTATTCATATCTCGCTTCGATTCCCTTTCTTTCCAGAATCTCGGAAATCACGAACCCCGCTATTATGAGAAGGGCAGCATACGTTATTATCTCGAAATTCATGTAAGCCATCAAGAGAACGCACGAAATTACGCCGAGAACCGGGATAATCGGGAACTTCCCTATGTTCAGGGGGATTGTAAAGTCCCGGAGAGATTCAAAACCTTTGTAGCGTATGCGTATCGCTGACAGGTTGATTATTATGAAAGTGAAGAATATCAGGAAGTCCGTGATGTTGGCGACAGTCTCTATTTTCCCGAAACCGAGGAAGAGGATTGAGAAAATCATAGTAACGAAACTCGCCACCCATGGGGTGTGGCGTTTCGAATGAATTCTGGCGAAAAGGTTTCTGGGGGAGAATGATTTCCCGATCCCGTACATTATTCGGGATGTGGCGAGGAGTATCAGCAGAACCGTGTTAGCAGTAGCGAAGAGAGCGATCACCGAAAGCAGAGCAAAGGCGTTCGGTCCAAGCGCCTGTGAAGCAACATCCGCCAGAGGAGCTGATGATTGCCCTAGCGAATGCCAGTCGAGGATGGAAACAGCTGATAACGCAACCAGGATGTAAAGAACCGTGGTTATGGCTATCGCCAAAAGCAAAGCGCGGGGTATGTTGACATCGGGTTTTTTAGTTTCCTCCGATAAGCGAGTTATCTGTTCGAATCCTATATAAGCGAAGAATATCAGGGCTGCTGCCTGAAAGATGCCTGCAAAACTCGGGAATTCAAAGTAGTTAACACTCCCCAGATAGGGGAGACCCATAAATATTATTATGATCAAACCGGAGGCCTCTATCAGAGTGAAAATCACGGCGAACCAAATCGATTCCTTCATGCCGTAGAATATAATGACTGATAGCAGAATTATCAGAGCAATCGCTGATAAGAGGTATGGAAAACCGAACAGCTTTTCGAAATACCCCGCAAAACCAAAGGAAACCGTGGCTGAAAAAACAAAACCGGAAATGACGAGCAACCAGCCGATTATGAAAGCAATTCTCCTTCCGAATGCGTGCTTTGTGTAAACGTATTCCGCCCCCGCTTTCGGGAATATCGAGCTGAGCTCTGCATAGCTCAGACCAGTGAAAACTGCAACCAGAGCGGATAAAAGGAAGGAAAGCCAAACGGCGTTTCCCGCAAGGGCAGAGGCCTTTCCTAACAAAACGTATATTCCCGCCCCGAGGATTATCCCTACCCCGGCCAGCACAGCCTGCCAAAGGCTGATCTCTCTTTCGAGTTTTGGATGTTTTTTGACCATGATAATATTTTGTGCGAAGGAGGATATGAATAGAAATAATTACTCATACCTCAGCGCTTCGATTGGGCTCAATTTCGCTGCCTGTCTTGCAGGAAGAATTCCTGAGATCACCCCTATAGAGGCGGCGAAGAGGATCCCCTGCACTACAAGTCTCGGCGTGACGAGGGCGAATGGTTGGAGAAGAATCATGTTGATATAAGATGCCCCGCCGAAGCTCAGTAAAACACCGACAATCGCTCCGCCAACGCTCACAGTAACTGCTTCTAGGAGGATGGTTAAAAGGATCTGTTTGTTCGTTGCTCCTATTGCCTTCATCGTCCCTATTTCCCTCCTTCTCTCGCGAACGGAGATTATCATAACGTTCATTATCACTATCCCCGAGATCAGGGCTGCAATGCTGCCGAGGGCGAAGGTCATCAGGTTCAACTGGCTCGTCATTTCGTTCACAGAGTTCATGATGCTCTTGTCGCTCGCTGCCTGGATGTCATCGAAGTCGTCGTTTATCGCCTGTTCTATGAAATCAACATCTTCCGGGCTTACCGGCTTGATCATCATAATAGATATTATGCCTTCGTTCCCCGTGAGTTCCTGTAGATCTTTCAGCGGCATGTTGACGGAACTATCCATGTTGCTGTCTCCTGTTTCCTCCAGAATTCCCACTATTTCAAATTCCTTTTCTTCCAGTTTTATCGTATCACCAACCACGTAATCATTCTTTTCGGCATAATCGATTCCTATGACTAGTTCATTCGCTCCCTCCTCGTGATCCCTCCCCTCACCTATTTCGATATTCACTCCCCTTATTATATCTTCGACTTCTGGATCGGTGCCTGTGATGCTAATGCCATCGACATCTGCGAACAGTATTGGGGCGACGGCTTCGATCCCGGATATGCTCTCCACCTCTTCCACGAGCTCTTCATCTATCTCGCTCATCTGTATCATGAACCCGAAAACCCCCTTTTCAACAACGGTCACGAGCCCTGAGGTAATGGCTATCTGCTCGTTCACGTAATAGGTTATGCCTTCGGAAAACGAGGAAATGCTCGTTACAAGGAAAATCCCAATTGTTACGCCTAACATGGTGAGTATTGTTCTAAGTTTGTGTCTTCCGAACTCCCTCAACATCGCTTCCCACATCATGTTTTCATTCCCTTTATTTTATGTAAACTTGTTTTGTCAGGTTTGTCCTGACTTTCCCTTATTTATCCTTCCCTTATCGCCTTTATGGGATCTGTTTTAACCGCAATCCAGGCAGGATACAGGCTTGACATTATCGTAAGCATTACGCCATAAGCAACCGCCCCTATCGCGAGAGCTGGTGTTATGAGGGCGAGGTTGGTTCCTCCAAGCAAAACGTTGTTCAGCATATCCACGAAAATGAAAGAGACCCCAACTGCTATCAGACTGCTTACAACCGAGATCATCAATCCTTCTTCAAGTATTTGTATGAGTATGGTCCTCCTCAAAGCTCCCACCGCCTTCATTATCCCGAGCTGACGCCTGCGCTCAAGAACGGACGTATACATAGTGATTATTATGCCTATCGCGGCCACCAAAGAAGCGATAAAACCTATACCAAACGTCATAATGTTGAGCGTGCCGGTCATTTCCTCCATCATCGCGAGCGCGTCTTCCATTGTCATCGCATCCAGATCATCGAACTCGTCCTCTATAGTGTCTTTGATTTCCTGGACCAAGGATATGTCATTAGGTTCTATCATTAGCTGGGTTGCTCCTCCTTCAGTTTCATATATCTCATCCGCATAATCATAAGGCATGAGTATCACAAGATCGTAGGCCCCTGACCCCTCCTCGAATATCCCGAGGACCTCGACCTCCTCTTTGTTCAGGGTTATGTAATCCCCCACAGTCACGTCAAGCATGCTTGCCGGGAGATATCCCAGGGCGGCTCCCTTGTCGTCGTTTTCAGGCCATGTCCCCTCCTTGAATTCTAAGTCTCCACCCCCGAAAATATCAACATGATCCATGTCAAGCCCGTCGACCTCGAAGAACCCCATCACTGCCCTCGATATTATCGGGACCGCTCGTTTCACGCCTGACATAGAGCTGATTTCTTCCACAACATCCGCTTCTATCTCCCCGATCATTTGCTGGGGAGGACCAGTAGTCATCTCAGAGAAGTCGAACTCGTTCATCACGAAAATCGTGTTCGCTCCTATCAAGCCCGTAGAGGAGGTTATGAGTTCGTTCACACCCATTGATATGGAACCCAGAGAAACTATCGCTGTTATGGCTATGAATATTCCCAAAGCTGTGAGAATCGTTCGGACCTTGTGCTCCTTCAGATCCTTAAAAGCGAGATCAAGCATAATTATTATTTATCTATCTTCCCGTCTATCATTCTGATTTCCCTGTGCGCACGCTTAGCGAGGTTTATGTCGTGCGTGACGACAATTATAGTCTTCCCTGTTTTTTTGTGGAGGTCTTCAAGCAGTTCGAATATTTCCCTTCCTGACTTCGTGTCGAGGTTTCCGGTCGGCTCATCTGCGAGTATTGCTTCCGGATTGTTCGCAAGAGAACGGGCGATTGCGACCCTCTGCTGTTCGCCTCCGGACAGCTCGTTTGGTTTGTGATCCATTCTCTTCCCCAGGCCGGTTTTTTTCAAAATCTCTTTCGCTTTCTTCTGGGATTCACTCCTCCCGTGCCCGCTGAATCTCATGGGCAACGCGACATTTTCAGCAGCTGTCAGACTTGGTATGAGGTTGTAGGCCTGGAAGACGAAACCTATTTTTTCCCTCCTTATCTTCGCGAGTTCATCATCATTAAGTTTCGATATCTCTCTTTCCTCAACAAACACCCTTCCTTTCGTCGGCGTATCCAAACAGCCCATTATGTGCATGAGGGTCGATTTTCCGCAGCCTGATGGTCCGAGGATCGCTACGTATTCACCCTTTTTTATTTCCAGGCCAACCCCCCTGAGCGCGTTGGTTTCGACCCCCTTCATAAAGTAAGTCTTCCACACGTCTTTCAATTCAAATATTTTTTCCTTCATGCCAATCAGCCAAAACTAGATTCGCTATTTTTTCATCCGCTTTCGCAGTCTCCAGAGGTAATAACTTTCGAGGACGACAACCACTATCAATATAGGGGCTAAGGGAGATACACCCCCTCCAGCCTGTTCCCCCGAGTAAGCAGAGGGTTTGATTGTGACAGGGAACTCATTGGCGAAAAATTCATTGCTCTCGTCCAAATACGAAACGTTTATGATCGCTTCCCCCTGCCTGAAACCGTAAAAACGAAGTGTTTTGTGCTTTGTTGGTTTGAGCTCGTTCGCTACTGCTGAATCCTTTGTTTCCCCGTCCTGAACCAGGGCGATTTTCAAAGCTTTGGCGGTAGCTGTCCCTATGTTTTCGAGGTCGATCTTAAAGGCTGAATTATCTATTTTTGCGCTCAAGACCTCAATAATGGGTTCGCCCCTGATAGGTATACCAATCGAAAATGAAGTTGTCTGGGATTGTCCGCTGTCATCCTTGTATGTTAAAGTCAAAATGCCCGAATAGGTTTTGGACTCCGCTGAGTTATCAATGCTCATATCGAAGTTCGCTTCCCTTGTTTCTCCAGGTTTGATCTCCCCAACATAATACAAACCGCCTGAAAGAATCGGTAATATGTATGTCGTGTTTGAAACGAGAGCGACCTCCGTGAAGGAAGCTGATCCCGTTCCCACGTTTTTTATACTGGTTGTTATGGCTGCGGAATCCCCCGGCTCCATCTCTTCCGGATAGGTCTCGATCTTTTCGAGAATGAGTTTGGGTTTGCCCTGGATCTGGATCATGACTTTGCTGGTTACCTGCACACCCACCCCTATCTGATAATATTTGAATTCGAGTTCGTAGTTATCCGATATCGCATTCTTGTCAACGTGGAGCTTGTATGACGCTGTCACTTGATCGTTTGCCGGGATTCTTGAGAATGTTTTTTCCGCTTCCTGGCCCGGGAGAAGCGTGAAGGGGCTTTCAGGAATTATTTCAAGGATGATGTTCTCTGATGTACCATAACCCGTGTTCTGCAGAGAAACTTCTATGTCAACAACCTGATCCGGTTCGACTGGGTAAGGGTTTTGCTTGGTTAAAACAACCTCCAGGTTTTCCGTGATCGCATATGCTCCCGTGGAAATTGCGAGCAGGAGCAAGATCGCGAATGAAACCGAAATTATCTTCTTTTTCATGAAAATCACATTGTTATTATTGGAATTGGAGTATATTTATTGTTAATTTATATATAATAATGTAATCCGGACAGAAATACTAAATATCTTTATTTCTCAGGGATTTAAAAACTTTCGGTAAATCTTTATAAAACATTTTTACAATAGAATATAGATTCAGATGACTTTCGAAAATCGCGACATAATCTCGATAAGGGACTTCGAAAGGAAAGAAATTCTTCATGTTCTAAAGACAGCGAAAAAAATCGAAAGGAAACCGAACCCCAACTTTCTTAAAGGAAAGGTCATGGCATCTCTGTTCTTTGAGCCCTCGACCAGGACCAGGCTTAGTTTTGAAAGTGCGATGAGGCGTTTAGGTGGAGAGGTCATTGGATTCGCCGAGCCCGGGACAACTTCGCTCAAAAAGGGCGAGACCCTCTGGGACACTATCAAGATGGCTGAAAGGTATGCGGATGTTATCGTGATGCGGCATCCTGTTGAAGGGGCGGCAAGGCTCGCTGCGGAGGCCGCGGGCGTACCCATTATAAACGGCGGTGACGGTGCGAACCAACACCCGACCCAGACTTTGCTCGATCTTTATACGATACAAAAGGCGAAAGGGAAAATCGAAAGGCTCAAGATAGGCTTTCTCGGGGATTTGAAATACGGGAGAACGGTTCATTCGCTAGCGATCGCGCTATCACATTTCAACACGACCCTTTACTTCATCTCACCAGAAGCCCTGAAAATGCCGGATTCGTATCTTGAAGAACTCGATAGCAAAGGGATAAAGTATTACGAGGAGACGGACCTTTTGAAGGTCAGCAAGAAGCTCGACATACTTTACGCCACGAGAATCCAAAAGGAAAGATTCCCTGACCCGCTTGAATACAAGAAATACGCCGGTGTGTACAAGCTTAACCGATCTATACTCCCCCATATAAAACCCTCTTTGAAGATAATGCATCCTTTGCCGAGGGTTGATGAAATACATCCTGAACTAGACGATACAAAACACGCCCTTTATTTCGAGCAGGCTGGAAACGGGGTTCCCGTCCGCCAAGCCTTGCTCTCGCTCGTGCTGGGGAGGGTAAAATGAACAAAAAAACTTTGAAAATATCCGCGATAAATGAGGGGACTGTCATAGACCACATATCAACGATCAACACATTCAAGGTAGCGGAATTCCTAAACCTTAAGGAAGGCGAAGATGTAGTGACTGTGGGAATGAATTTCGAGAGTAAGAAGCTGGGAAAGAAGGGTGTGATAAAGATCGGAGGTCGCTTCCTAACGAAAGACGAGGTCAACAAGATCGCACTGATAGCGCCTGAGGCGAACATAAACATAATAAAGGACTACGGTGTCAAGGAGAAGTTCAAGGTCGAGATACCAAACATTATCCAGGGGATTATAAAGTGCGCGAACACTAACTGCATAACGAACAAGGAATCAGCTAAAACGAAGTTTCATGTTCTGTGTAAAGATCCTTTGAAGCTGAGATGTCATTATTGCGAGAGGGTGGTCGGGAAGGAAGACATAGGATTGGTATAGGATTGTTATGAATTTGGAAACGAAACTGTGTGGTATAAAACTGAAAAACCCCACCGTCCTTGCTTCAGGTATTCTGGGAACCTCGAAATCTTTGCTGGCGAGGATTATAGAGAGCGGAGCCGGAGCTGTCACCATAAAATCGATTTCTTTCGAAGCTAGAGAAGGTCATAAAAACCCGACTGTAATAACGTTCGAAAGGGGGATGATGAATGCTGTTGGTTATTCGAACTTCGGTGTGGCTGGCGCTCTAAAGGAGTTTGTCAACCTGAATGAATTGGAAGCCCCTATTTTCGCCAGTGTTATCGGAACGGAAGCGGAAGATTTCGTTAAGGTTGTGGAGGGTCTGAAGGGTCTCGATTTCGCTGCGATTGAAATCCCATTATCCTGCCCGCACACACCTGGTTTCGGGACGTTAGCAGGACAGGACACGCCTGAAAAAACGTTCGAAATCACAAAAGCCGTTGTGAAAAAAACGAAAAAACCCGTTTTCATTAAGCTCTCCCCGAACACGAAAAACATAGGAGAGGTCGCGAAAGCAGCGGAAAAGGCAGGCGCATCCGCGATCACCGCTGTGAACACGATGGGTCCTGGAATGGTCATAAACATCGAAGCGAAAAAACCGGTTCTTGACTTCAAGGTCGGAGGCGTCTCAGGGCCTGCTCTCAAACCAGTTGCTGTCCGTTGTGTTTATGATGTGTACGAAAGCGTGAAAATCCCGATAATAGGGGTCGGAGGGGTTCTGACCGGAAAGGACGCAATAGAGATGATGATGGCGGGAGCGACAACAGTTGGGATTGGTTCCGGGATATATTACAGGGGTATCGACATCTTCCGAGAGGTCTGCTCGGAGATATCCGAATGGGTGGAAAAGAACGGATACAAGAATCTTAAGGAATTGGTGGGGGTAGCGCATGAGTGAGCTTCCGGAGATCGTGAAGATAATTAAAATAACGCAGGAAAACCCCCACGTGAAGACGTTTTTCTTTGACAAGAATATCCAAGCGAAACCCGGTCAGTTCGTCATGGTCTGGATCCCCGGTCTGGATGAGAAACCTTTTTCTCTTTCCTACGTAGGGAAGGAAACCGGGATAACGGTTGAAGAAAAGGGGAAGTTCACAAAGAGGTTGTTTCAAATGAAAGAGGGGGATAAGATTGGAATTCGCGGACCTTACGGGAATAGTTTCGAGTTGAAAGCGAACGCCTGCGTGGTCGCTGGCGGTTGCGGCATCGCCCCGCTCTCCACTTTAATAGAAAATTTGAAAAATCCGTTCGTCATCCTCGGGGCACGATCAAAGGATCGGTTGATTTTCGAAAAGAGATTCCCCAATGCGAAGATAACAACGGATGACGGCTCTTTCGGGGAAAAGGGGTTCGTAACGGATGTTCTGAAAAATGTTCTGAAAGATAGGAAGTCCGAAGTGATTTACACCTGCGGGCCCGAGGTGATGATGAAAAATGTCTTCGAGATATGTGAAAGTCACAAGATCGGATGCCAGGCGAGTCTTGAGCGTTACATGAAATGCGGATTCGGTGTGTGCGGGCAGTGCGAAGTCAACGGGTTCCGCGTTTGCAAGGAAGGTCCTGTTTTCTCTTCGGAGAGTCTCAGGGAAATGAAGGGTTTCGGGGGTTTCGCGAGACTGAAATCAGGGGAAAGGGTTTCCGTGAGTGAATATATTCAGTGGAGATGTGCATGAGTTTGCTTGTTGAAAGGGGAAGGGTGTACATAAAAGGGGAATTGATAAATAAAAATATCCTTATAGAGAACGGGAAAATCAAAAAGATAACATCCTCTAAACCGATGGCTGATGAAAAAATAAATGCAAAAGGGATGGTAGTAGTTCCGGGTTTCATAGACCCCCATGTTCACTTCAGGGACCCCGGTTTAACGCACAAGGAGGATTTCAAAACAGGGAGTTTCGCCGCTGTTGCGGGAGGGGTCACATGCATTCTGGATATGCCAAACACGAAACCTCCAACCCTCACCAATGAACTCCTGAAGGAGAAAGGGGAAATCGCTTCTAGTAAATCCGCTGTGAATTACGGTCTTCATTTCGGTTCCTCCTTGGATAATATCGAGGAAATTAGGGAAGCGAAGGGTGTTCCCTCTGTTAAGATCTTCATGAACGCCTCAACCGGGAACATGCTGATAGAAGATGGGGAAACCGTAAAGAGAATAATCGAATCCGCCAGGATATGCTCGATACACGCGGAAAATGATAACGTTAGGAAAGCTATAGAATTTGCAAAATCCCTGAAAAAGAAGTTCTACCTCTGTCATATTACAGAGGAAAGGGAACTGGACCACGTCAAGGGAAACGGGAAGGAGAACGTCTTTGTGGAGGTGACGCCGCACCACCTGTTTCTAACGGAAAATGACCAGGATAATTTCGTGATTATGAAACCTCCCCTTAAGAGCGAAAAGGACAGGAAAGCGCTGTGGGAAGCCTTGGGTAACGGGATCATAGACACCATCGGGAGTGACCACGCACCCCATACAATCGAGGAGAAGAGGTCATCCGAGGTTTTCGGCGTTCCAGGGGTCGAGACAAGGGTTCCTTTAATGATGGATGCGGTCAACAAGGGGAAAATCACATTGGAGAGAATGGTGGAAACCATGTGCGAGAACCCGGCGAAAATTTTTAAGATTAAAAACAAAGGTTTCATAGAAGAAGGGAATGACGGTGATCTGACAGTGATTGACATGAAACTGCGGAAGAAGGTTAGGAACGATGGGCTGTTCACGAAGTGCGGGTGGTCGCCTTTCGAGGGTTTCGAACTTCAGGGTTGGCCAGTGATCACTATAGTTAACGGGAAGGTCATTTTCGAAAACGGAGAGGTTTATAGCAAAAAAAACGGGAAAGAGGTCGTATATGAGTGAGATCGCGAAGGAGATTGCGGATATCCTGCTCGGTATAAGGGCGATAACCCTTAGCCCCTCGAAACCATACAGGTTCGTTTCAGGCATATTCAGCCCCATTTACTGCGATAACCGTTTGCTCATGTCTTATCCCGAAAAGAGGAAGAAGATAATAGATTACTTCGTTGAAGTTATCAGGGAAAGGAATCTGGATTTCGATGTCGTTGCCGGCATCGCTTCCTCCGGAATCCCGCATGCCGCCTGGCTTGCGGAAAGGCTGGGGAAGCCCATGATTTACATTCGCAAGAAAACGAAAGAACACGGGAAGGAAAACCTAATCGAGGGGAAGCTCGAAAGGAACCAGAAAGTCGTGATCGTGGAAGATCTCATATCAACGGGCAGTTCATCTGTAAACGGCGTGGATGCCGTCCGGAACCGGGGAGGAATTGTTGAGAATTGCCTGGCGATTTTCACGTACGAGATGGAGAAGGCTAAGGAGAATTTCAGGAATGCGAAGTGCGAACTTGTACCGCTCAGTAATTTCACAACGCTGATAGAGGTCGCGAGCGAAAGGAATTACATAAAGCCCGAAGAGAGGCTAAAAACGCTTGAATGGAATAAAGACCCACAGAACTGGGGGAAGAAGATGGGATTTGAATGAAACTGAAAATAGGTGTTTTCGGATCATCCGGGAAAGTGACTGAAGAATTGCGGAGGAAAGCGTTTGAGCTTGGGAAGGAAATAGCGAAACATGACTGCATACTCGTGACAGGGGCGACAACGGGTCTTCCGTATGAAGCCGCGAAAGGGGCGAAGGAAGGAGGGGGGTTTGTTGTTGGAATCTCGCCTGCGCATGATCTGGAAGAACATGCGAACAAATACGGCTTGCCAAAAGAATCTCACGACGTTATAATATTCACCGGTTTTGGGAGAAAGGGAAGGAATCTGATAAACGTGAGATCGTGCGACGCCTCGATCTTCGTTTCGGGAAGTTACGGTACCCTGAACGAGTTCACAACAGCTTATGACGAGAAGAAGGTCATGGGGGTTCTGGAAGGGACGGAAGGCGTATCGGACCACCTGAAGGAAATCGTCAAGATATGCAACAAGGAGACAGGAGCGAAGATCTTTTACGATTCGGATCCGGGAAAACTCGTTGAAAAACTCCTGGAGGTTTTGGGATGAATTTTGCTGACAGGCTGCTGGAGGCGATTGATAGTAAAAGGAACCCGAGCGTGATCGGTCTTGATTCTGATCTCGCAAAGTTGCCGAATTCTCTGAAGCAGGATTTCAGGGAAAGGTTCGGGTCGAATTTCGAGGCCGTCGGGAAGTGCATCTTTGAATTCAACAGGAGGATAATAGACTCGATAAAGGATGTTGTTCCGGCTGTTAAAATCCAGATAGCGTTCTACGAGCAGTACGGGCACCTGGGAATGAAGGCTTTCGAGGAGACCGTGACGTATGCGAAACAGAGGGGGCTGATAGTGATAGAAGACGCCAAGAGGAATGATATAGGGAACACGGCGAAAGCGTATTCTTCCGGGCATCTCGGAAAGGTTGATTTGTTCGGGGAGAGCGTACGTTCGATGGACGTGGACTGCATAACAGTGAACCCCTACCTGGGAAGTGACGGTATCCTTCCCTTCCTTGAGGACGTGAAAGCGAATGAAAAGGGTGTTTTTATACTCGTGAAAACCTCGAATCCCAGTTCAAATGAACTCCAAGACCTGACAAGCGGTAACAGGAAGGTTTACGAGATACTAGCGGACTACGTGAACGAATGGGGTTTGCCCATGGTCGGGGAAAGAGGGTACAGCTCGGTAGGAGCGGTGGTCGGGGCGACGTACCCCAAAGAAGCGGCTGCACTCAGAAATATGATGTCGAGATCGATTTTTCTCGTACCCGGTTACGGGGCTCAGGGAGGGGGCGTGAAAGACATTCTCCCTTGTTTCAACCCAGACGGTCAGGGAGCGCTTATACACTCCGCAAGAAGCGTGATCTTCGCTTACGAGAAGACGGGAAAGGAGAATGAATTCGATGCCCTTGCAAGGGAAGCGGCCATTAGGATGAAGGACGAGATCACGTTAGCGCTCAAGGAATTAAAGGTAGGAAACTGGTAAGAAGATCGGGCCGTGTTTTCTTTCTGTAAAATGTTTATTAAGATTTAAATATTCATTTATATAATTGTCTTTACATAACGGGTGCGCATATGGAAAAAGAAGTGAAAGGAGCAGAGGGAAAGAAAGCAGAACACAAGGAAGAGGAGAAGACGAAAACTGAGAAGAAAGTCCAGAATATAATAAGGCTTGGGGAAACCAATCTGGACGGGAATAGAAGCGTAAAATCCGCGATACTGGAAGTTAAGGGGGTTTCTTTCTCCTTCGCTAAGGCAGTGGCGAAGATTTCTGGGTTCGGGGATAAGAGGGTCGGTGATCTGTCGGAGGATGAGCTTAAAAAGCTCGAGGATATCATAAACCACCCAGAGAAGTACGAAATACCGTTATGGTTATACAACAGGAGGAAAGACCCCGAAACAGGCGAAGATAAACACCTGAGCGTATCCCAGCTTGAATTAACAGAGAAACTGGACACAGGAAGGGAGAAGAAGTTGAAGTCATACAGGGGGGTAAGGCACATCATGAATTTGCCCGTGAGGGGTCAGAGGACGAGGGGCTCTTTCAGAAAAGGTAAAGTAGTTGGTGTCTCGAAGAAGGCGAGAGCCCAGCAGGCTGCAAAGAGCGGGAAGTGAACACATGAGAAAGATTAGAAGGAAATACAAAAGGCCGAAAAGACCATGGGACTCGGGCAGGATAGAAGAAGAAGGGGAAATGCTCAGGGAGTTCGGTCTCAGGAGGAAGAGGGAGATATGGAGAGCGGAATCAATAGTCCGTGAATACAGGAGAAGGGCAAGGGACTTGATCGCAGTGAAGGATGAAGAGAAAACGAAAATCCTTCTTGATAAGCTGGTCGGACTTGGTCTTATCGAGAAAGGACAAGACCTTGAACAGGTCTTGGCTCTGGGCGTGAATGATATACTCAATCGAAGGCTTCAGACCCTGGTCCTCAAAAAGGGGTTCGCCTCGAGTATAAAAGAAGCGAGGCAGAAGATAGCGCACGGTCATGTTCATATCGGAGGGAGGAGAACCAAATTCGCTTCTTACATAGTTCCCGTTGAGAAAGAGCGGATGATAAAGGTTGAAGGTGGTAAGAGATGAATGATGATAAATGGGGGGTCGCTCATATTTACTCTTCTGTTAACAACACTATCGTTCATATAACGGACCTTACAGGGGCGGAAACGATAGCGAGGTGTTCCGGGGGTGTGATCACGAACAGGGATAAGGACAAGGGTTCGCCCTTCCCTGCCATGAAGGCTGCAAGAAAAGTTGCTGAGGAAGCGAAGAGTAAGGGTCTGATAGGAGTTCACCTGAAGATTCGAGCGCAGGGTGGACATAAAAAGAAAATCCCCGGTTCCGGAGCGCAGCCCACGATACGCGCGCTTGTCAGGGCAGGACTGAAAATAGGAAGGATTGAGGATTCCACACCAATCCCACACGACACCACAAGGAAAGCTGGGGGCCGAGGCGGAAGGCGGGTATAATTAATCCAGATGATTATTTATGGCTAAAGGACACAAACCGAAAGCGGGATCAAGGGCATTCTGGCCGAGAAAGCGGGCGAAAAGGACGTACGCAAGATTCAAGCACTCGAAAGAATCGGAAAAAGTGAAGAAAGCGGGGGAAACGAAACCCATCGAGTTCGGTGGCTACAAGGCGGGGATGACGCAAGCGGTTTTCACGAACACGAGGAAGGGTAGCGTAACGCAAGGCCAGGATCTTTCGAAACCGGTTTCCGTTCTTGAATGTCCACCATTATTTGTTTTCGGGATAAAGCTTTACAGGAAAGGTTCCAAGGGTTTCGAAACTTCTGGAATGGTATGGGCAAAGGATTTGAAAAAGGATATCGTGAGGAAGCTTGATATCCCTAAAAAGAAATCCGAACTCCCTGATCTCGGGGGAAAACTCGGAGAAATCTCTGATATACGCTTGCTCGTACATACACAGCCAAGGGAATCGGGTCTGAGAAAGAAAAAGCCAGAAGTGTTCGAGATCGACATCTCCGGGACCTTGGAAAACAGATGGAAGTACGCAAAGGAAAAACTGGGGAAGGAACTCGATGTGTCCGAGGTTTTCGCGGAAGGCGAATATGTTGACGTGAAGGCCGTTAGCAAAGGCAAGGGATTCCAAGGGGTAGTGAAGAGGTTCGGGGTCAGGATAAGGAGCAGGAAGAACAAGGAGAAAAGAAGGCACATAGGAACGATGGGTCCTGTCACCCCAGGAAGGGTCTTGCCCGGTGTGATTCCCCAGGCTGGACAGCTCGGCCTCCAGACAAGGACGGAATATAACAAAAGATTGATAAAAATAGGGAATGCCGGCCTCGAAATAAAGGGAGGGTTTGTGAATTACGGGGAGGTCAAAAAGAACTTCGTCCTGATCGAAGGCTCTCTCCCAGGACCTAAGAAAAGATTCATTCTCTTTAGGAAATCTTTCAGGAAGACCGATGTGAAGGAACCGGTTGAAGTGAAATCCGTTTCTCTCGAATCCCAACAGTGAATTTCAAAAGATGACCTGAACTATAAATCCAAGTCATCAATTGCTAATCGTATTTTTAACCAAGAAATACAAATTAAATTCTATGAATATTTGGTATCTGATAACCCTTATAGGGGAGCCGGAGATGTGGATGGTTTCCACTGGGATTCTTCTGGTTTTATATTTATTCCTAAGGAAGAAACTGGACAATGAAAAAAAGGATATTGTAAAAAAGGGTTTTTTCGTTTTTATAGTGAGCGTTTGGTTGACGCTGGGAGTGGTCTTCGGTCTGAAAAGCGTTATAAACATCGAGAGAACCTGCATACCCTGCGAACCTCCTGTGGAGGGGTGCAACCCCTATTGCCCCAGTGACAGCACATTCCCTTCCGGGCATTCTGCAGTGATATTCGCTGTTTTCTCCTCAATTTACGTGAACATCCGTAAGAAATGGTTTGCCCCCTTGTTCCTGATACCCTTCTTTGTGTCCATCTCTAGATATTTCCTCTTTGTCCATAACATGATCGATATAGTGTTCGGAACAGTGATAGGCGTTTTCATCCCGATAATCGTGCTCGCTCTTTATGAGAAAATCCTAGGCTTTAAATCTTAAAATTCCCCCTATACCGCCCATCTCCTTCAACTGGTTCCCTTCCGTTGTATCGCTAGAAACCATCTCGACTTCTGTCCCCCTCTCCTCCGCGAGTTTTATAATCTCATCAGTCAAATCCTTCTCCGCGAGTATCTCGTAAAGCTCTTGGCACTTTTCACATTTCTTTCCCTCTGCTTTCTCCCTTATCATCACCACTTCCTTTTCCTCCCCGCATTTCGGGCAATGAAGCCTTGCCTTCACCCAATCGAGGTGTTCGGAGATAATGAGTACTTCAACGCTCCCTGTTTTAAGCGTTTCTACAACTTCCTTTATTCCGTATATCGCAAGTCCTGAATCTTTTCCCAGCTCATCGAAGAACCTTCCCAGCAACTTCTTCTCCTTCATCACAGAAGCTTCCTTCAATGCTTCCTCTGACCTGTTCACGGTCTCATTCAAACCGTATTCCCCTGTATATGAGGTGTCCACAGCGGAGAGTATTTTCTTTTGAAAATCGTATCTCAGAAATTTACCCTCGACAAATTTGTCCTTCACATAACCCGGTCCCCCTATTATCACACCCTTCAGATCCTTTAACTCGCTGAAGTGTTGAGAAGCGATATCACCGACCTTTTTCATGAAGTCATGAAGTAAACCCTCTCTGACCCTGGCAAAACGGGAGGCTGACCACCCCCCTTTATCCGTCTTTCCCGGGACCAAGGATTCCATGTGCTTAAGGGATTTCACCTTTTTTCCATGCAATACCCCTACTTCGGCTTCGGATTTGTCAAGAACTATCAACCCGTATATCTCCTTCTCCCTTATCATATCCTTTAAAGGGTCAAGGACGAATTTCTGGTCGCACCAGTAAAGCCTCTGTTTTAAGGGCTCGGGAGGCTCGAGCACGTAAATCTCGATATCCGCGACACCTTCCCTTTCCGAGACATTTCCCGAAAAAATGACCAGACCGTTCTCAGGAGTTCGCTTATAGAGTTTCAGATGCTGAATAATCCTCTCGAGCGCGGACATCACGTTCTTCTTAACGGTCTTTGACTTTATGTTCTGGGCAGTGGATTTCTCGTTCGTGATCTGATCCACCACATTGTTGAGGTTGTGCCCAGCAGGAATATACACAGAAACGAGCTCGGTATGCCTACCCCTAAACCCGTCTAGTTCTTCGACTAAATCTTTCAGCCTTCTCTTCCGGATATCCTCCTTCGTCATAGCAAACACCTTATTTACGAATAGAGTTTAGTTTCGTTTGCTTATATTTAAAAAAAGCGTATGTCACACCCTTGTCTGGAATCTAATGAAATTATTCTGGAACATATCGGGATTCAAGGCCAGAACTTCCTCAAACATCACGAAGCTCGTATCGTAATCTGATTTTGTCTTGTATTCCGTTTCGCTAGAGTATTCGCTTTCGATGTGGTAGTCTGAGAGGGAGATTGCTTCTTCTTGCCTGGACTTGTACCTGTCTTCGCTTATTATATCTTCTGTGCGGGTTTCCTTTTTTATCTCCACGCTGAAGAACTCCTGCAGCGGCGGGAGATAGGACTGGGCCATGCTCGAAGTCGGGCATCTCCACAGTTCCTTTCTCCTGTCAACGTCTATCGCGTACATATAACAGTCCCACGAACCGATGTAAATTATGTTGCCCTTTAACAGGAATTTGCCGAAAAGGCCGCCCCCTGTCCGGAACCTCCAGACTTCCTTTCCGTTCATGTCAAGGAAGTAAACATTCCCATCCTCACAGCCGAATATGACCATGTTCTTGTAAACCCTGGGGAACTGGGCGGTTATCGAATCGCCAGCGCGGAACCTCCACAGTTCTTTGCCTTCTAGCGTAAGGGCGTACAAATGACCGTCCCTCGTGCCAAAATAAATTATATCATTGTATATGCTGGGAACGCTCCCGCCGACCCCGTATTTTCCTGTTCTGAATCTCCAGATTTCTTTTCCCGTCTTTGTATCTACGGCGTACAGGTAATTGTCCATGCAACCAAGGTATACTACACCTTTGTGTATGATGAACGGTGAATTGTTTATCATTTCGTCTCCTGTCTTGAACCTCCAAATCTCCTTCCCTGTCTTCGCATCAAGGCAGTAGAGGTTGTGGTCATAAGAACTTATGTAAACCTTCCCGTCCTGAACCAGGGAAGCTGAACATACTTCGCCACCTGTCTTGAATCTCCATATTTCCTCTCCTTTCTCCGCGTCAAGGCAGTAAACATTTTCGTCCCTTGAGCCGAAATAAACCCTCCCTTCGTAAACAAATGGTGAACTGAATATTTCACCGGATGTTTTGAAAACCCAGAGAGCTTCCCTGCTTTTTATGTCAACCCTGTACATGTTTCCGTCATAAGAACCTATCATTATGGATTCCTTGAACAGGACAGGCGAAGAGCCTAGAATCATGTCATTGGTCTTGAACCTCCACGCAACTTTACCGGTTTTGGAATTCACCGCATAAAGATAACCATCATTCGCCCCGAAATAAACCAATCCTCTATACATTAAGGGGTTGCTGTCTATGCTTCCTCCCTTTGTGATTCTCCATATCCTGTCGTATGATTTTATCTTCTTCACTTCGAAATCCTCAAGCTCTGCTTCAAAACCTTCAAACTCGAAATCCATAACTCCTCACCTTCTAAAACTCCTTCAAACAAAACAAACTCCACATCATAGTCACTTTTTTGCTTGTATTCGCTTTCACTCGAATACTCACTCTCTACGTGATAGTCAGAAAGCGAAACGATTTCTTCCTTCTTCTTGTACTTGCTTTCCTCTACAGCCTCTTTAATCCCCGTTTCCTTTTTGATCTCCATTTTGAAAACTTCATAGGCAGGAGGAATATAAGCGGGTGTGCTGCTGCTTGTTGAGAATCTCCATGCTTCTTCATGTGTCCGTACGTTTACCTTATATAAATAGCAATCCCAGGAACCGAAGAATATGTAATCCTTCCACAGGAAAGCGGATGTCGCAACCAGACCTCCTGTTTTGAATCTCCACACTTCTTTCCCTGTTTCAATATCGAGAACATAAAGATTCCCGTCCTCCGAGCCGAAGTACACCTTTGAATCATGAATTAACGGAAGCTTGTCTATCACTCCTTCTCCCTGCGTTTTAAACCTCCATATTTCCTTCCCTCTCTCTGCCTCTATCGCATAAAAAATCCCGTCCCTTGATCCGTAATATAAAACGCCTTTATGTACAGAAGGGCATGTTGCATTACCGTATTTCCCTGTCTTGAACCTCCATACCTCCTTCCCTGTCGAAATATCAACTGCATAGAGGTTGTTATCGAATGAACTCACGTATACTATGTTCTTGTAGAATGTGAATTGACCTGAGTTGAGGATTTCCCCTCCTGTTTGGAAGCGCCATATCTCTTTGCCGTTCTCGGCATCAAGACAATAGAGATTGCTATCATAAGAACCGATAAAGAGTTTCCCATCCTTAACAGAAGGGCTTGAAATGACCTCGTCACCTGTCTTGAACCGCCAAACAAGTTCACCTTCATCTGCTTTCAAACAATAAGCATAACCATCCCTACTCCCGAAGTAAACCTTTCCTTTGTGAACGAACGCTCTTAGGCTTATTCCACCTCCTGTCCTGAAACGCCAAGAGAGCTTGCCCGTGTTTTTGTTTATCACATAAAAATACCCGTCATGAGAACCAACGTAAAGATAGTTTCCATGTATTATAGGAGAAGAATCGAGAAAAACGCCACCTGTTTTGAATCTCCAGATTTCCTCTCCGCTTTCACAATCAATACAGTAAACGTACTGGTCCATTACAGCTATGTATATCTTGTCATTTTCTATTACAGGTTGCGCACAAACGCTCCCTCCCTCTTTCACCTTCCATACCCTGTCGAATTTCTTTACCTGCTTGATTTCCATATCTTCTAGTTCAGTCTCGAAATCGGATGGTTCGAAACCTTCAAATCCGAAGTCCATATTTCCTCACCTTCTAAAACTCCTTCAAACAAAACAAACTCCACATCATAGTCACTTTTTTGCTTGTATTCGCTTTCACTCGAATACTCACTCTCTACGTGATAGTCAGAAAGCGAAACGATTTCTTCCTTCTTTTCCTTGTATTTGTCTTCCTGAACACTTTCGTCCATGTGTGTCGACTTCTTTATTTCAGCCTTGAAGCTGGAATAGGGAGACATGACAGATGATGGCGTGTTGTTGCTTGTTGTAAACCTCCATATTTCTTTACCTGTCAAAGCATCAAGAGCATGCACGTGACAGGCCCACGTTCCGAATAAAATCTTTCCTTCATGGTGGGAAGCGATATCCCACATCAGCCCTTCTATGTTGAACCTCCACAGTTCTTTGCCCTCCAGACTGATACATCTGAAGTAACCGTCTTCAGACCCGAAGTAAAGTTTGTCACCAACAGGCAGAGGCTGTGTAATAAGACTACCTGTTCTGAACCTCCATATTTCTTTGCCTTCAAGTGAAATAGCGAATAGTATTCCGTCACGGGTTCCTTGATACAGAACTCCTTTGTATAGAAGAGGTGGTTCTGATATGCCGTATTTTCCCGTTCGGAACCTCCATACCTCCTTCCCTGTTCTGTGGTCGAGACAGTAGGTGTTGCAGTCGAATGAACCAAAGAAAATCATATTCCCTAATATCGGACAAGCTGCATCATTATGTATTAAATCACCAGTCTTGAAACGCCATATCTCCTTTCCGGTTGAAAAGTCCAGACAGTAAAAGTTAGAGTCAACAGAACCTATAAACACCTTGTTTTTGTAAATAGTTGCTCCTGAAAGGATGTCATCTCCTGTCTTAAATGTCCATTTTTCCTTTCCTGTTTTAGCGTTTATGGCATACAAGTATCCTCCCTTTGTTCCAACAACCAAAATTCCATTCCCATAAATAGGCCCGTCGAACATTTCAGCATTCGCTCGAAACCTCCAGATTTCCTTGCCAGTTTTTCTATCCAATGCATAGCAGTTCTGGTCAAAACAGGAGAAAAATACTTTATCACCCACAACTTCCGCTCGCCCCATTATAATTCCTCCTGTGGCGAATCTCCAGATTTCCTTCCCCGTTTCCAAATCAACTGCGTAAAAATACTTGTCAGCTGCCCCGAAATAAGCGACCCCTTCATGAATTTTTGTGTAGCAAATACTTCCTCCAGTCCCAATTTCCCACAGTCTTTCGAATCTCTTGACTCTCTTTATCTCTACATCTTCAATGTCTACATCGAAGTCCGTGAATCCGGACTCAAATGTTCCGAAGCCGAAGTCCATATTCTTTCAACCTCCATGATATTTTCAAATATTACAAAACTTGTGTCGTAGTCTGATTTTTGTTTATACTCCGATTCGCTCGAGTATTCAGTGGTGATTTGGTAGTCCGATAGCGACACGGTTTCTTCTTTCTTTTTAGATTTATATTTTTCCTCTGTTATCGCGTCTTCAACGTGCGTTTCCTTCTTCACTTCAGCCTCCCATGCATCAGTAGGAGGAGGCCATTCTGCCTGGGCAGTGTTACTGGTTGCGAATCTCCATAATTCCTTCCTTGTCGCGATGTCAACTGCATATAAATGACAGTCCCAGGAAGTGAAATAAATCACTCCGTCTTTTATGACAGGTTGCCAGAAAACATCACCGTCTGTCCTAAATCTCCACACCTCTTTTCCTTCCATTGTCAAGCAATAAAGATTGTTGTCTTCTGAACCTACATAAATAAGGTTGTCATGAATTGTTGGCAACGCAACAAGACCACCGGTTTTAAACCTCCATATCTCCTTGCCGTTTTCGTCAACTGCGTAGAGTATTCCATCCCTTGAATGTATGTAAAGGACATTTTCGTGTATAACAGGTCCTGCAGCACTTCCGTATTTGCCTGTTTTAAACCTCCAGATTTCCTTCCCTGTTTCCGCGTTCAGGCAGTAAAGATAATTATCGAAAGATGGGACAAAAACCCTTCCTTTCCATACCTTTCCAGGATAAACGTCGTAAATTTCATCTCCTGTCTGGAATCTCCATATTTCTTTTCCAGTCTCTTCATCAATGCAGTAAAAATTCGAATCAAAAGAAGCTATGAAAACCCTTCTTTCATGAACAAGAGGTGTCGCAACTATCCAGTCGCCTGTTTTGAATCTCCAGATTTCTTTTCCAGTATTCTTGTCCACGCAATAAAGATAACCATCCTTTGAGCCGATGTAAACCCTGTCTCCACTTAACATCGCGCAGGCGAGTATCTCACCGCCTGTCTTGAAATTCCAGATAAGGCTTCCGTCATGAGGGTTTATTGCATACAGATTGTAATCATAATTTCCTATGAATATCGTTTTACCATCGGTAACAGGAGAAGATTCCATGAAAATTCCGTTGGCCTTCATCCTCCATCTTTCTATTCCAGTTCTCCTGTCCACAGCATAAAGAAAATTATCTACTGAACCGAACATTATCAAATCCTCGAATATAAGGGGTTTCTGGTCTATGCTCCCTCCCTTTCCAATCCTGAAAAGCCTGTCGAACTTCTTGGTCTTCTTCATCACAATATCTTCTATTTCCACATCAAAGTCTGAAGTTTCGAAACTCTTGAACCCGATATCCATAATTCCTCCTCCTTTGTAGCGTTTTCAAAAATGACCAAGTCTATGTCATACTGCGACTTCTGCTTGTAATCTGAAACTGTTGTCGAGTATTCAGATTTCACCCCGTAATCATCGAGTTTTGCCTCTTCTGTTTTGGAAAGGTAGTGTTTATCAGAAGTTTCCACGTTTAAGTCGGTCTTCAGTTCAGGTTTAATAATAACCTGTTCTTTTATCTTAAGTTGAGACTGCATTTTACTTGAGGTTTCAAATCTCCAAACTTCTTCACCTGTTTTCGCTTCCAGTGCGTACAGATAACAGTCGTAAGATCCGAAAACTATCATACCGTTCCAGTAGACCGCATCAGCCCATATTGCTGCACCAGTCTTGAATTTCCACAGCATTTTACCATCATTCGCTGTCAATGCATACAAGTTCCCGTCAACTGAACCAAAATAAACTACATTATCATGTATAAGCGGGTGAATGTCGCCCACGAAATTTTCAGCCCTGAACCTCCAGATCTCTTTGCCAGTTTCCATATCTAGGGCGTAAAAGTTATTGTCATGAGCCCCGAAGTACAAAACCCCATTGCACAGAAGAGGTGTCACTTCTGTCCTGTCTCCTGTCTTGAACCTCCATACCTCTTGGCCTGTTTCCATATTAACAGCATAAAGATATCTGTCAGAAGAAGGGAAGTACATTATCCCTTTTTGGTGCGGAGCAGGTCTGTAGTGAAGGATGGCTCCACCTGTCTTGAACCTCCATACCTCCTTCCTAGTTTTTATGTCAACAGCATAAACATAGCCATCACCTGAACCAACGTACATTATCCCGTTCAATACCAGTGGTCCTGTACCTACCCAGTCACCTGTCTTGAATCTCCATAGTTCCTGGCCTGTTTTTTCGTCAACTGCATATACATTCCCATCGAATGATGAGAAGTACAGAATATCGTCATGTAAAGAAGCTTGCGAAGTTATCCTCCCGCCGGTTTTGAACTTCCATACGAACTCCCCCTTAGTTATATCCACCTTATACATATACCCACCATGGCATCCGTGATAGTAATTGTTTCCATACAATGAAGGCCTGGCTTCAACGAAACGGCCGGAAGCCTTTAGCTTCCATACTTCTTTTCCGTTTCTAAGATCAACAGCGTATATGTAATTATCGCATGCACCGAAGTACATTATATCGTCTTTGATGACACCGCAATTTGAAATGCTCCCGCCGAATCCCACGTCCCAGCTGACGCTGTAGAACTTTGGCTTCTCCACCACAAGGTCTGTCATCTCTGTCTCAAATTCAGACGATCCAATTCCTTCGAGACCAAACTCCATAACTCCTCCACCTCCATAACATCTTCAAACATCACGAAACTTGTATCATAATCACTCTTCTGTTTGTATTCGCTTTCCATGCTGTATTCGCTAGTAACGTGGTAGTCGGAAAGGGAAACGGTCTCTTCTTTCTTCTTTTTGTACTTTTCCTTGGTTTCCACTTCCTCTGATACGCCCGACTTGCTGACTTCGAGTTTAAATGAATCAAAAGGTGGCGGGAGAGGCGAGATGGTAAGAGTGGAAGTTGCAAACCTCCATTTTTCTTCACCAGTATCAGCGTCCAGGGCGTACAAATGGCAGTCCATTGAATTGAAGAATATGGTGTCGTTGAAGACAACCGCAGAGGTGTAGATACAGAAAGATGCTCTATACCTCCAGATTTCCTTACCATCAAAATCCAGGCAGTAGAAGTTCCCGTCGCCCGCTCCGAAGTAAATCCTGTTCTTGTATAAGAGGGGTATCGCATCTATTGGTTCGTCCCTTTCTGTCCTGAACCTCCATATCTCCTTTCCTGTCTTATCATCAACAGCATAAAATATACCGTCTCTTGAACCGTGGTAGATAACGCCGTTGTAAAAGACAGGGCTTCCTGCATTTCCGTATTTACCAGTTTTAAATCTCCAGATTTCTTTTCCTGCTTCAATATCAACACAGTAAAGGTAACTGTCAAAGGACGTGAAATATATTTTCCCTTCCCTCGCTAGGAAAGACCTGTCGTTGTGTATCTCTCCGCCAGTCTTGAACCTCCAAATTTCTTTTCCTGTTTTCTTGTCCAAACAGTAAAAGTTCTTATCGAAAGAACCGTTGAATATCATATTCTTGTGTACTGTAGGGGCAGAAGCTATCTCGTCTCCTGTTCTGAACCTCCAAATCTCTTTGCCTGTTTTTGAATCAATGGCGTAAAGGTAACCGTCTCTAGACCCCACGTAAACTATACCCTCTGAAACAACGGGTGAAGCATCTATCTTCCCCCCTGCCCTGAACGACCATTTGAATTCACCTGTCTTTGCATCAAGAGAATAAATATTGTGGTCAAAAGACCCGATGTAAAGAATGCCTTCTGAAACGGCAGGCGTGCTTTCACAGATACCATCTCCTGTCCTGAATTTCCACAACTCCTTTCCCGTTAAAGCGTCAACAGCATAAACATAATTATCCATTGCACCGAAATATATTACTCCATCTACAAGAGTGGGACCATTGTTTATACTTCCTCCGAATCCGACCTCCCACATACGGTCGAACTTCTTTGTTCTCCTGACTTCCAAATCCTCTAATTCGACATTAAAGTCCGAGAATGCGGTTTCAAATCCGATATCCATATTCTCTCCTCCTCCATTACTCCTTCAAATGCAACCCATTGCGTACCATAATCGGTATCAGCCTTGTAATCGCTCGTCGCAGAATATTCGCTCTCGATGTGATAATCGGTTAGCGAAACCGTCTTCTGCTTTTTCGATTTATACTTGCTCTCGGAAACCTCGTCCTCTACACGGGCCTCTTTCTTAAGTTCCATTGAGAATTCATCATGAGGCGGGGGAGCTTTCGAAGGTGTCTGAGAACTCGTTCCGACTCTCCATATCTCTTTTTGTGTGTTCATGTCTATTGCATAAAAATGGCAGTCCATTGAACCTACCAGAATCATGTTTTTATAAATACTTGGAAAGTCATAAGAACCGCCCTCACCAAACCTGAATCTCCACAACTCTTTGCCTTCGATTGAAAGAACATACAGATTTCCATCTTCTGAAGTGAAGTAAATTTTCTCTTCATGTATTATTACGCTAATAATCAGACCGCCTGCCCTGAATCTCCACCTCTCTTTACCTTCAAGTGAAACGGCAAAAACTATCCCCTCTCTTGAAGGGAAAAACAGTGTATCTCCATAAATGGAAGGAGGCCCGTCAACGCCATACTTTCCTGCTTTGAATCTCCAGATTTCCTTTCCTGTTTCGACATCCAATGCGTACAAATAATTATCAAATGAACCGAAATATACGATATTTTCATGGACGGGACAGGGTCTGTCATGAATGATTTCCCCTCCTACTTTAAACCTCCATAATTCATTTCCACTGTTCTTGTCAACACAGTAAAAATATCCGTCGAAACCTCCGAAAAGAATTCTGTTTCTATAATCTGTGACACCGCAAGCAACCTCATCTCCGGTCTTGAATCTCCATTTCAGTATACCATCCAATCCAATTGAATAAACATATCCATCTTTGGAACCAACATACACTCCATCCTCTTTTAGTGTGGGACCCACGGATATTGGTCCGCCTGTCTTGTATCTCCACAATTCCTTGCCAGTTCGCGTATCAATCAGATAAAGAAAAGCATCAAAACTTCCCACCGCTATCATGCCATTTACAACAGACGAAGGCGTTCCGAATACACCTCCACCTGTCCTGAATCTCCACATCGTTTTTCCAGTGTCTACATCGACAGCATACAAATAATTGTCCATTGAACCGAAATATGCGATATTCTTATCTAATACATGAAAGGTTACACTCCCGCCTTTACTCCACTTCCAAATTCTATCGAACTTCTTTGTTCTCTTAACTTCAAGTTCCTCAACATCTACATCAAGGTCTGAGGTTTCAAATCCCTCGAATCCGAAGTCCATATTCCATCAACCTCCAAATTTCCTTCGAACATAATGAAGCTCGTGTCGTAGTCTGATTTCTGTTTGTACTCCGATTCACTAGAATACTCGCTTTCGATTTGGTAGTCGGAAAGGGAAACGGTCTCTTCTTTCTTCTTTTTGTATCTGCTCTTTTCAGCAGCTTCTTCCATCCCAGTTTCCTTTTTTATCTCTGCCTCAAAGCACTCGTAAGCAGGTGGTAAAGGTGCGGGTGTTAATGTACTCGTTGGGGTATTCCAGATTTCCTTTCCTGTGTCAGGGTCTATTGCATACAAATGACAATCCCAGGAACCGAAGTACAATACACCATCTATTTCCAAAACAGAAGTATAAACGCTTCCGCCTGTCCTGAATCTCCACAGTTCATTGCCGTTCAAATCCAAACAGTAAACATTGCTGTCTCCTGAACCAAAATATACCTTGTCTTTGAAAACCAACGGATACTTATCAGTAGCATCACCGCCTGTCCTGAATCTCCACAATTCCTTGCCGTTCAAGGAAATGGCGTAAAGTATCCCGTCCCTGCTTGTGTAGTATACAACATCGTTGTATACCGAAGCCGTGCCGCAGTTTCCATACTTACCTGTCCTGAATCTCCACAGCTCCTTTCCTGATTGAAGGTCAACAGCGTACAGGAAGTTATCGAAAGATGCAAAGTAAACTACGCCCTTGTGAACTGCAATGGTGTAATCATTTTCTATCTCCCCTCCAGTCCGGAATCTCCATATTTCCTTACCAGTTTCCACATCAAGACAATATAAATTCTTGTCAAAAGACCCGAAAACTATTCTTCCTTCAACTACATTCGGGGAAGAAACAACTTCGTCACCAGTTCTGAATCTCCACAGTTCCTGACCAGTTAAACTGTTAACCGCATAAAGGTAACCATCTTTTGAACCGAAATACAAGATGTTTTTGTCGATAAATCCTGTTGTGTTTATCTCCCCTCCGGTCTTGAAACGCCAGGCCTCTTCACCTCTTTTCGAGTCTATTGCATACATGTTTCCATCAAACGTTCCTATGTACACTATGGAGTTAGCTGCAGCAGGAGAGGAGTCGAGTATCTTCCCTCCTGTGTTGAACTTCCACAAAATTTTACCCATTTTGGGGTCTACCGCGTAAACATAATGATCCATCGCACCAAAATACAGAATTCCTTCATAGTACAGCGGTCTTCCACACACACTCCCGCCAAATCCACATTTCCAAATCCTGTCGTATTTCTTCTTCTTTTTAACACTAACATCTTCCACATCTACATCAAAGTCTGTGGCTTCAAAACTTTCGAATCCGATATCCATATTCCGTCAACCTCCATATTTCCTTCGAACATAACGAAGCTCGTGTCGTAATCGCTTTTCTGCTTGTACTCGCTTTCGCTTGAATATTCGCTAGTAACGTGATAATCTGAGAGGGATACGGTTTCTTCTTTCTTTTTAGATTTATATTTTTCCTCGCTTACAGCATCCTCTATGTGTGTTTCCCTCTTCAGCTCTGCCCTGAAATTGCAATGCGGGGGTGGTTCGTAAGATTGTTTCAGGGTGTTTGTGGCGAACCTCCAGACCTCTTTTCCTGTCTCAGCATTAATGGCGTAGATATGGCAGTCCCATGAACCGAAGTATATCACGTTGTCATGGAGAACAGGGGAACTGTAAATGTATCCGCCTGTTTTGAACCTCCATGTCTCTTTCCCGTCCAAAGTTAAACAATACATATTGAAATCCTCTGTTCCGAAGTAAACCCTGTCCTTGCAAATCAAAGGCCTCTGGCTCAGGGTTTCTCCCGTCACGAATCTCCACAGCTCTTTCCCTTCCATCGAAAGGCAGTAAAATGTTCCGCCTCTCTCTCCGTGATAGATTCTGTTGCCGTGTATTACGGGCATGCCCGCGTTGCCGAATTTCCCAGTCCTGAACTTCCAGATTACCTTTCTGGTGTTTATGTCCAGTGCGTAAAGATAATTGTCGAATGAAGCGAAATAGAGGATTCCGTCCTTCATGAGTGGTGGATAATGCCAGAATAGTTCTCCTCCTGTCTTGAACCTCCATATCTCCTTCCCTGTCTCCGCGTCCAGAACGTAAACATTCTCGTCATAAGACCCTATGTAAACCCTTCCTTCGTGAACCAGCGGAGCGGCGTTAATCTCATCGCCCGTAAGGAACCTCCAGATTTCCTCCCCATTATCGGCTCTTACAGCGTAAACATTCATGTCAGTGGAGCCGAAGTAAACCACGTCGTCTTTGTAGTAGGGACTACCGAATATCTTCCCACCAGTCTTGAACCTCCACAAAAGGTTTCCGGTTTTCAAATCAAGCGCGTAGATGTAACCGTCATAGGATGTGGTGAAAATCCTCTCCCCGTCGCTACAGGGGGTGGACATTATGATTCCACCTGTCTTGTATTTCCACACAACTTCGCCTGTTTTTGAATCGAGGGCGTAAAAATAATGGTCACATGACCCGAAATGAGCAATACCGTTAATTATTATAGGGGTGGATTGAACGCTTCCTCCTTCGCCTACTCCAAGCATCCTGTCAAATTTCTTGAACTTGACTATCCTGACATCCTCTATTTCTGTCTCAAAATCAGAGGACTCGAAACCTTCAAATCCGATATCCATACTATTTCAACCTCCATATTTCCTTCGAATATAACGAAGCTCGTGTCGTAATCGCTTTTCTGCTTGTACTCGGATTTAGTCGAATATTCGCTTGTGACGTGGTAGTCGCTAAGGGAAACTGTTTTCTCTTTTTTCTCTTTGTATTTCTCCTCACTTATTGGTTCCTCTATACGAGTATCCTTCTTAACTTCCGCCTCGAAAACCTCATGAACCGGTGGTATTTCAGATTGAACCATGCTTGAAGTAGGGGTCCTCCAAACCTCCTTTCGAGATTCGATGTCAACACAGTAAAGATAACAGTCCCAGCTACCGAAGTATATCTTCCCTTCATGGATGAGGAACTTGCCGTAAAGCCTTCCACCTGTCTTGAACCTTCCAACTTCCTTGCCGTTCATGTCCAGGAAGTACATGTTCCCGTCTTCGCACCCGAATATTATATGATCTTTGTATACCTGAGGCAGCTGGGCGATTATGGGTCCGCCTGCACGAAATCTCCATATTTCCTTGCCCTCAGATGTCAAAGCGTAGAATATGCCATCCCTTGTTGAGAAGTAAAGCGTTTCTTTATGGACGAGAGGTACGCCCCCCGCTACCCCGTAATCGCTCGCCTTGAACCTCCAAATCTCCTTCCCTGTTTCTTTGTTCAAGGCATATATGATGCCATCGAAGGAGCCGAAAAATATCATACCCTTGTACGTGACGTAAGGATAATTGCTTATCATCTCGTCTCCGGCCTGGAACCTCCAGATCTCTCTGCCTGATTCCGCGTCCAGACAATAGAAATTTTGATCATATGAACCGAAGTAAACCTTGCCTTCCTCCACAAGAGGTGAAGTGGCAATTTCCTTCCCTGTTCTGAATCTCCATATCTCTTTGCCAGTCTCAGTATCGACGCAGTAAAGATTAGAATCTTTCGACCCGAAGTAGACTCTGTCCTCGTAAACGAATGGGCAACTGAATATCTCACCCGATGTTTTGAATTTCCATACGGCGTCTCTCTTTTCCAAATCAATTCTGTATAAGTAACTGTCGAATGAACCTATTATTATGGAATTCTTGAAAAGCACCGGGGAAGAACCAATAATGCGATCATTGGTTTTATATGTCCAGAGAACATTCCCTGTCTTCTCATCCACAGCGTAAAAATAACAATCCTGAGCCCCGAAGTATACAACGCCTTCATGGAGTATCGGGTTGTTGTCTATACTGCCCCCCAAACCCGTCTTCCATACTCTGTTATAACTCTTGGTCTTCTTGATAACTAAATCTTCCACATCTACATCAAAGTCTGAGGTTTCAAAGCTCTCGAATCCGATGTCCATCCAAGACCACCTCAATTAATTAATATTATTAATTATTACTTAGATTTTTGGGTTTATAAACGTTTTTATTACCTAAAAGTTGTTAAATTTATGGTATTTGTGTGATTGTGTCCCTAATTCAAATTTAAAAGCAAATTTTAATAAAGATAGAATATGCTGAAGCGTGTTTAGCATGCTTCCTTCGAAACTTAGCCCGGTAGTGTAGTGGCCAAGCATACGAGGCCCTGGACCTCGTGACCAAGGTTCGAATCCTTGCCGGGCTACTTTTTTATTTTATTATAAAAACCAATTATAGAATATGGTCGAGATAACCAACGTCAAGTTCGGGGAAATTGAAGTTGATAAGAAGATATATTATTCTGACATGATCGTGTGGTGGGACGGGAAGGTCGAATACCGAGCGAAGTCGCATGTTTTCGACATAAGTGATTTCTTGAAACTGCTTGAAAAAAAGCCGGAGATAATCGTGATAGGGACTGGAATGAACGGAATTTGTAGGATTCTGGAGGAGGTTGAGCAGGCAGCGGAGGACAAGGGAATCATGATATTCAAAGAACTTTCGCCTAAAGCAGCGGAGATGTTCAACGGGTTTGTAGCGGATAAAAGGCGTGTGGTCGCGGTTCTGCATTCAACCTGTTAGATTTGAAAGAATCTTATTAAACATTCAAACAATTTTTTATTATGGGCGTCAACCTATCGGATCTCGTTTCGGGCAGACCTGTTGAGATCTCCGATCTCAGGGGTAGGAGTATAGCGATAGATGCGTACAACACGCTCTACCAGTTCCTCTCGATCATACGCGACAGGTTCACCGGCGAACCTCTTAGGGATTCGAAAGGGCGAACGACATCGCATCTTTCCGGCCTTTTTTACAGGACAACGAAACTCCTTGAGAACGGGATAGACCTTGTTTTTGTTTTCGATGGAGAGCCGCCTTCGTTCAAAAAAGAAACATCTGAAAAGAGAGCGGGGATCAGAAAAAAGGCGGAGGAAAAGCTTGAGGACGCTCGAAAGAGAGAGGACGCGGAGGGGATAAGGAGATATGCCCAGGCAACCTCGAGGCTAACGGATGAGATGATTGAGCACTCGAAACTTTTGCTCGAATATATGGGCGTTCCGGTCGTGCAGGCGAAAAGCGAGGGTGAAGCGGAAGCGGCACAGATGGTTAACAGGGGGAAGGTCTGGGCGAGCGGTTCGCAGGACTGGGATTCCCTGTTATTCGGGGCCAGCAGGATGGTGAAGAATTTGACTATCACGGGTAGGAGGAAGGTCCCTAGAAAAGAGGATTACACAGAGATAAGGCCGGAGGTGATAGAGCTCGAGAACATACTCTCGAATCTGGGTTTAAAGGGGGATCAATTGATAATCATAGGGATTCTTATAGGGACTGATTACAATCCGGGGGGAGTGAAGGGTATCGGCCCGAAAAACGCTTTGAAGCTCGTGAAAGAGCATAAAACGTTTGAAAATGTCTTGAAAAATGTGGAATGGGGATTCGAGACGAGTCCGAATGAAATTTTCGAATTTTTCAAAAACCCGCCCGTTGGCGAAATGGAAATAGAAAGAAAGAAACCGGATTTAGAGAAACTGAGGGAATTCATGCTGGGTTTCGATTTCTCAATGGAGAGGATCGAAAAAACGATCGAGAGGTTAGGGAAATCAAGAAGGAACGAAGGTCTCCAGAAATGGTTAAAGTAATAGCATGAGAAAATTCGGAGGGTTTTTAATAATTATAAAACAAATATAATAATCTGGTTGATATCATGCTTGAGAGGGTTAAAACAGGGATAAGGGGTTTGGATGAGATCATGAACGGTGGCATTCCGAAAGGGCAGCTCGTCCTTCTTTCAGGGACCTGCGGGACAGGAAAGACCACTTTATGCTCCCAGTACATTTACAACGGCCTGACTAAATTCAAGGATAACGGTATATACCTCTCCTTTGAGGAAATACCTGAAAACATAAGGAATAATGCGAAACAGTTCGGTTTCGATTTCGAGCCATTTGAAAAATCCGGGAAGTTCTCCTTCATAAAATACGACCCCTATCACGTAGAGGAGGTTTTTGACATTCTTGAGTCCGCTGTCAGGGATATGAAAGCGCAGAGGGTGGTGATAGATTCTGTTTCCGCCCTTGGAATTCACGTTAGGGACAAGGGGGAACTCAGGAGGATGATATTCAACTTCTCAACGACCCTCAGGAAATTGGGATGCACAGCATTGCTTGTTTCTGAAATCGTTCCTGGGAGCGGGGGTATTTCGAGGTATGGGGTAGAGGAATTCGTCACGGACAGCGTTATCGTTCTATATTACGAAAGGGACGAGTTCACGTTCAACCGCGCGATACAAATCTGGAAGATGAGCGGTTCTGATCATTCCAAAAAACTCCATCCGTACAAGATAACCAAAAAGGGAATAACAGTTCAGCACGAATCTGAGGCTTTCATGAGAAAGGGGTGAATTTTTCTTTCAACTTCTCGAAATCTTTCAGTACCATTTCTTTCGCTCTCTTCTCAAGTAAATCCCTATCCAGATCCATTTTATTTATAGCCTCCCTTGCCATTTTTTTCGTGTAAGGTTTCGAAAGGATTGTTTTGTTCAGGTTTATAATCGCTTCCATAAGCGAGTTTTTCAGCTTCTTTTCCCCCTGCAGGAATATCTCTTTAAAAACGAACTTCTCCGGATCTTTTTTGTAGTCTGTTTTTAACAGTGGTTTCAAGAGAACGACCGCGGTTTCCGTCTTTGGCCTTGGGGAGAAATCATCTTTCGAAATCCTAAACTTGAAAAGAATCTTGAAAAACGCATTTGTTTTGAGGGTGAACAGGGAATAATTTTTTTCACCTGGTTTAGAGGAGATTCTCCTGTAAAACTTCTCCGGTATGCTGAGGGTGGCGAGGGAGAAATCCTTTCCAAACAACTTGTTCAGAAGCGGCTCGCATATGGAATAGGGGGTGTTTGAAACGACTTTGTTGAAGTCGATTTTATCGATAACCCTGAGGATGTTTTCATATATTATCCGGAGGTTTTTGCGTTTCAGTCTTTTGAGGATTTTTTCGAAACTCTTGTCCATTTCAACCGCGATTATTTTCGCTTTGGTTTTAGCGAGGGGTTCTGTCAAAGTCCCCACACCCGCCCCTATTTCCAGAACCCTGTCTTTTGGCTTTATCTCAGAAATCAAAACTATCCTTTTTATAATATCTGGGTTCGTCAGGAAATGCTGATCCTTTGAAGGGTCAGGTTTTATCCCGTACTTTTTGGGAATCATAATTTTTTCTCTCTCAAGAAGTGCTCGATCTTTTTCACGATCTTCTCTGCCGAAACGAATTCCGGTATGATAACTATGTCCGCTCCTGCCTTGTAAAGCCTTTCCGCATCCACCTCCGTGTGTGCCCTGGCAAGGATTCGAACCTCGGGGTGGGACCTCTTCGCCTTTCTGATCACAAAGGAAGCGACATCAGCATAGGGTATGGTTAGTATTAAGAGCTTAGCCCTGGTGAGGAAAATCTTCTTCAATATCTCCTCGTTCTCAGCGTCCCCGTATCTCACGTATATCCCCTTTCTGGAGAGGCTTTTCACTATTTCAGGATCCCTCTCAACCACGACCAGTTTCTCCCCCCTGTCCTTCAGGTACTGGACGATCTTTTCCCCCATCCTGTGTGCTCCGAACAATATTATGTGGTCTTTGAGGATCTTATCCGGGGGGTTTTCCAGCACATGGATGCTCTTCGGGTGTATGAGGTGGTGAATCTTCGGTAACCTGAACCTTGAGAAGAACTCATAGAATACGCCTCTCCCTCTCGCGAAGTAAGGAGTGATCACGATGGAAACAACCACTATGCTGATAAGGAAGGAATAGAAATCATGGGTTATGCTCCCTATTAGGAACATCTCCGCAGCTATTATGAACATGAACTCGCTCGCCTGCCCCATCCCGAGACCCACGTATCCGGAAGTTCGTCCTCCGTAACCAAGGAAGAGGTATATAACAGTGAGTATTACGGGCTTCAACAACATGACGAGGAGCAGAAGTGTTATGAACAAGGGGAACATGCCCTGTATAACCCAGAAATTCAGCTGCATACCCAGGCTGGAAAAGAAAACTATGGAAAAGAAATCCCTGAGCGAGTGTACTTCGCCTGCGATCTCTATGTTGTAAGGGAAGTTCGCCATGGAAAGCCCTGCTATGAACCCTCCGATCGCGATGGAAAATCCAAGGATGTAGGAGGCTCCTATGAAGAAGAAACAGTTCGCAATGGCTGTTATGAAGAGGACTTCGTGTTTTTCTGCTGCGTAATCCAATATCCGCGGAAAGAAGAATCTGTTAAGGATGATCGCTATCGCGAAGAGCCCTAAACCTCTCAGGACGATGGAACCGGCAAATTCCAGCGAAAACAGGGAATCGATATTTCTGAGGAACGGAAGGGCTATAACCGCTACGATGTCCTGGAGCAGGAGAATCCCGAGCATTATCCTTCCATGTAACGTGTTCAGCTCGTCCCTGTCGGCCAGGATTTTGGCAACTATCATCGTACTCGAGAATGCGAGCAGCAAACCGATATACACACCGAGGATGTTGGTCATCCCGAAAAGCATTGCAACGGCAAAACCCAGCAAGAACGTGAGGACAACCTGCATGGTTCCGCCCATAAAGGCGACGAAACCCACGTGCCTTAACCTCCTGAAGTCTATCTCCAGTCCAACAGAAAAAAGGAGGAAGACAATCCCAAGCTCCGAAAGCAATGCGATTTCCTCTGTGTTGGTTATCAATCCCAGTCCCACCGGCCCGACAATCACACCCGCCAACACGTAAGCCACTATGAGCGGTTGTCTCAGAAACTTTGCAAAATAAGCGAGGATCGCTGAAACGAAGATTATAAGTCCTAAATCGAATAAAATCGGTAAAGCCATATTATATTTTAATAGTCCATAAATAAAAAAAGGGTTTAATATGGAAAGGCAGGAAGAGATCAAGAGAATAGAGGAGGAAATTCGCAGGACAAAGTATAACAAGGCAACGCAATACCATATAGGCCGGTTAAAGGCGAAGCTCGCTAGGTTAAGAGAAGGTATTGAAAAGAAAAAAACAGGTAAAGGAAAAGCGCTCTCCTTGCGCAAATCCGGGGATGCGACCATCCTCCTCGTGGGATTCCCTTCCGTGGGGAAATCCACGCTCCTGAACCGGATAACTTCCGCTGAATCCAAGACAGGGGATTACGACTTCACCACATTAGACGTGATACCTGGGGTTATGGAATACAATTTCGCTCGTATTCAAATTCTCGACATACCGGGGATAGTTTCCGGGGCGTCATCCGGGAGGGGAAGAGGTAGGGAAATACTCTCCTTCGTGAGGAACGCGGACCTCATCCTGATAATGATAGACAAACCGGAGCAGATCAAGGTTATAGATAAGGAATTGTACGATTCGGGTTTCAGGCTGAATGAAGAGCCTCCGAAAGTTCTGATAAAGAAAACGGAGAGGGGAGGGATAAAGGTCAGTTCAACTGTGAAACTCAAACACATAGACAAGAAGATGGTTCAACTGGTTGTAAATGAGAGAGGCATTCATAACGCTGACGTCTTGATAAGGGAAGACGTCACTCTCGAGAGATTGTTAGATGCTACTTCAAAGAACAGGGTTTACGTGAAGTCGATCGTTATTTACAACAAGGTTGACATCCTGTCCGATAAACAGAGAACTTCGCTTCCGAAAGATTTCCTCCAGATATCCTCCTTGAAGGGGGAGGGGATCGAGGGATTGAAAGAGAAGGTATGGGAGATGCTCGAGCTGATGCGGATATACCTGAAGAAGGTAGGAAAACCCCCTGATTTGAAGAACCCACTGATAATACGAAAGGGTTTGAAGGTACGCGATGTCGCGGAGAAAATCCATAAAGAATTCGCCAGAAACCTCGAATACGCGAGGATATGGGGACCCTCGGCGAGGTTCAACGGGCAAAAAGTGGGGAAGGAAAGGATTTTGAAAGACATGGATTTGGTCGAGCTCCATATGGAATAAATTTAAGCTAACGATCGGAATAACTATTATGGCCAAATTTCGCTGTTTGCAGTGCGGATGGGAAGGGAAGCCTATCATAATGGAGCCAGCTACCAAGGTCTGCCCGAAGTGCGGTTCTGTGAGGCTTGAGAAGATAAAGAAGGACTGATTTTTTCTCGTTCCACGTTAACTATTTATGTTTTGGTTCTAATTATAGTAAAAAATTTCGAGATATCATGGCAAGGAAAAGAACATGCATCAAGTGTGATAAAAAGGCCGAATTCCCAGCCATAGTCACCTGTAAAAAGACCGATAAAAAGATGTGCAAGGATTGCTGCGTGAAGGAACTGAAAGGTCTGGGCGAATGTGTGCACTGGGGTTTCTGCTGGCCAAGCTATTATATTTAGGGCAGGAAAATAATTATATATGAGGAAGCAATTCGCGAAAATTTTTCTAAGGATTATCCCTATTGTTATAATTCTCCTTTTTTACATATCCGTGGTTTCTTTTAATCTTCTGCCTTCTGAACTCTCCTTTCAAGGGTTCACTGTCATAGTGATATTCCTGATAAGCATCTACTTATGGGCAACTGAATTGATACCGCTTCCTGTCACCGCTTTCCTCGCGATGTTAATGCTCGCGTTTTCAGGGAGTGTTTCGCTCCCTGATTCCCTTTACGGTCTAGGGAGCACTGTCGTATTCCTTATAATCATAGGCTTTTTCCTGGCTGCCGGCTTAACTAGGTCAGGCCTTGACAAGCGAATCGCTTATAAAATCCTCAAGAATTCGCACTCCGAGAACGCGGTGTTGATAGGGTTGATCGTGATCACGGGCTTCCTCTCGATGATCATTTCGAACACGACCACCACGCTCCTCATGCTCCCCGTCGCTTTACACATAATGCATAAGGTTCGGATGGACAACAAATGCATTCTCCTAGGGATCGCTTTCGCCGCGAACATCGGTGGAGCGGGTTTGTTGATAGGGACGCCACCAAACATGATAGCCACAGAAGCCTTAGGTTGGGGATTTTACGAATGGATGGTTGCTGCGCTTCCGTTCGCTCTTATCATGCTCTTCCTCCTTTACGTTTCCTTCGTGATTTATTTCAGACCTAAACACGAGAAGATAGAGAAAAAACTGGTCGCTGATCTTGGCCCTGTCAAGAAAGAGGAGAAAAAAGCGGGATTGATAATAATATTAACTATGCTCCTCTGGATCACCTCCCCTCTCCATAACCTGCCCGCCATAGTTATCGGTTTGGCAGGGGGTCTTCTCATGTTCCTCTTCGTTTACGACTGGAGGTATTTCGAGAGGGTGACGAGCTGGGGCACGCTTATCCTAATAGCTGGGGCGGTCTCAATCGGTCATTCGCTAGAGATAACAGGAGCGACAACCTGGATCGCTAACGTGTTTCTCGCCTTCACCGGCCTGACAACCCCAGCCCTGATAGCGTTCTCTTTCGTTATACTTGTCCTCGCCATCACGCAATTCATACAGAACACAGCGACTGCCGCTATGTTCATCCCTGTCCTGACCGGGTTGTCCTCAACCCTTGGAATCCCTGCCCAGGTCTTGGTTGTGCCTGTGGCGATCGCGGTGAGCATGACCTTCTTAGCGCCCCCAGGAACCGCTCCGAATGCGATAGTCCACGAGGTTGGGAAGATAAAAACAAAAGAGATGTTCAAGGCTGGACTTCTACCGACCTTTTTTGCGATTATCCTCCTTTTCGCGTACTGCTGGTTCTTTGTTTAGAAGGTGATTTTCTAGTTTTTCCTTTTTTAATCATGCTCCTAGCGTAAGTAACAGGATTTTTTATGGCTTTGCATCTGTTATCGGGTTTACATACATCAAAATCCTTGTAATATCCTTCTTCTTTAGCATCATCTTTAAAGCAGTTGGGAGGCGGAATGGACTTATTTCTGTTTCGACTCCATCTTATGTGCGAACGAAGCAAG
>CBEVTC010000003.1:0-43142 GCA_965552715.1 uncultured archaeon
GATATGCCGAAACCCTCGTATTCAGATGCCGAGACGAAGAGTTCCGCCCTCTTCAGGTAATCGAGTTTTTCCCTTTCGGAAACCTCCACTGCGAAAATAACGTTATGCTCCAGTCTCTTTGTTTTCACGAGGTTCTCCAGTTTTTCATTTTTCCCCCTCCCGACAACGTGGAGCTTTACGTCGGGCATTTTTTCTTTCAGAACGGAAACCGTTTCTATCAGGCGGTCGATTCTCTTGTTTTGGGAAAGCCTGCCTATAAAGAGGAATGTGTTTTTCTCGGGGGTTCTCTTTATTTTTGAATAGGTTCTGAAATCAATCCCGTTGGGTATGAAAACCGTGTTTTTCGAGATTTTGGAGAACAGCTTCTCGTCTCTCTTGCTGACTGCTATTATCTTGTCGACATTCCTCAGCTTGTACTTGGACCATAAATTAAAGTATACTTTTTTGAGGGGGAGTATCTTTTTTGTGTGGAATATTCCGCCGTGTGTGGACAAAACCAAGGGCTTTTTGTGGAGCCTTTTTGTGGATGAAAGGATATCGGGGAAGAATCCCAAACCGTGGACGTGAATGACATCGTATTTTTTAATAATATTCAGAACCTTCGGGGCGATTTTGTAATACTTAAGGTCTTTGTAAGGGATCCTGTGGATGTTGATTCCTTTGTACTTCTCATGGGGTTTCAGTATTTTTTTCCGATCACCGCATGTGTTCAGGCAGCAGACGTCGCTGGTGTGGCCACGTTTGATTAAATTTATACAGAGGTCTTCTATGTGCCGTTCAATCCCCCCAATACACGGGTAAAAATGGTTGTATACGTGAAGGATTTTCATATTCGTATCACCCCGTAAAGCAAACCGAGACTGAAAACTATCGTTCGCATTATCAAGATAAACGGTGTCAATAAACCGACTGCTCTGTCTTTTTTGAAATTTTTATAGGATAATGGAAGTGTTGACAATATCAATAGGATCATAAGGAATGAGGAAATGTAGACGGCGTAGGGAATGAATGTTAAAAAAACAACGGATAAAAGGAAGAGGTAAAAAGTGAAAATCTGGAATTTCAGGGTCTGCGGTGTGTAAGATTCGCTTTTTATCTTCTTAGGATGTTTCCGGTAAAGCAGAACCCTCCAGTACGCACGCCAAAACTTCTGCTTTAGATATTCAAGGAGGGTGTAAACATGATCGTGGTAGACAATCGCCTTGTTGTTGAAAATCATTTTGTGCCCGGCCTTCGAGAGTTTGAATGAAAGTTCAGGGTCTTCCCCGGAGGCGATCGGGAATGATTCGTCAAACCCTTTGAATTTGAGAAATACTCGCTTCCGGTAGCCTGCTGAATATGATCCGATAAAATCGATGGCTTCGAATGTCCTCATCCTGTCATACCTGTCTTCTATTTCGAGTTGAATAAACCTAGCGATCAGATCCTTTTGTTTCGTCTCGTATCTTCCCTGAACTCCTGCTATTTCTTTCTTTTCGAATGGTTTTGTCATCTCAGAAACCCAGTTTTTATCGGGGATGCAATCTGCATCTGTGAATAGCAGAATCTCGCCTTTCGCTTTTTTCGCCCCCAGGTTCCGAGCGCTGGCAGGACCCTTGTGTTCCTGTTCCAAGAGGATAACGTTCCTGAATTTCTTTACGATATATTTCGTTTTGTCCCCTGAACCATCATCCACGACTATGATCTCGTCTGGTTTCTTTGTCTGATTTAAAACTGAATCCAGACATCTTTCTATCGTTTTCTCACCGTTGTAAACAGGAACTATGATCGATATTTTCATGGAATCACATATTAATAGCAGTATAATATTATTAAAAACTTAAACGCATATTTGTTTAAAAATAAACTGCGAATCCGTTCACTTCGTCTTCTTTATTTTAGTTCTGATATAATCTGTTATCGTATGTTCAAGAATTAGGTGAACATCCTCTATCCTTCCGTAGTGATCGCTCGGTATGATCACATATTTGTCTAGGAACTTCTTCACCTTTCCCCCCTCGAAACCTAGCAAGCCAATCGTGATCGCCCCATGTTCTCTTGCATGTTTCACCGCCTTGACAACGTTCTTTGAATTCCCGCTTCCTGTTATCGCTATTACCACGTCCCCTTTGTGAACAAGGTTTCGTAACTGCTGGATGAATATATCGTCGAATGAAAGGTCGTTGGCGTAAGCGCTTATCGTGGCGATGTTGTCTGTCAAGGAAACCACCCTGAATCTCTTTTCGTGAGGATCGTAAACCCTGCTGAGCGTTCCCTTTCCGAGGTCGCAGGCGAAGTGCGAAGCTGTGGACGCGCTCCCACCGTTTCCGAGGATGAAGATCGTTCTCTCGTTAGCGTATGCCTTGTAAATTATGTCTGTTATGTCCTCTATATCCTTCTTGTTAATTCTGTTGAAAATCTTCTTCAGTTCCTCAAAATATTTCGAGATAAATTCGTTCATTTCAATCATCCCTGTAAACGATACTTGTTCCGTGATTTTCGAATCCGAAAGGAACATGTCTTAAGGACTTAAAATTCTTTATCACTGAATTCTGCCTGTTGGGTTCGCAGTAAAACAGAAGGAATCCCCCACCCCCTGCTCCAAGAATTTTTCCTCCCAAAGCCCCTGCCTTCAAGGCTAGATTGTAATGCCTGTCTATTACGGGGTTTGTTATCCCGCTCGCGAGCTTTTTCTTGTATTCCCAATTCCTGTGGAGGAGCTCGCCAAACCTCGTTAAATCCTTTTTGATTAAGGAATCCTTCAGTTCAAAGGAAAGCTCCTTCATCTTGTCAAGTGATTCTATTTTATCACGTGTGTTCTTCTTCTGTTCGGAGAGAATATCCCTTGCTTTTCTCGTTATCCCAGTGTAAAAGAGCAAGAGGTTGTTTTCCAGCTCTTCCCTTAAGGATTTGGGAATCATGATGATTTCAGATGAAACACTATCATCGTGGTTGAAAAGTGTGTGGCGGAAGCCGCCATATGCGGAGATGTATTGATCCTGCTTGCCTATCGGCTCCTTTAAAATGTCTATCTCTATTTTACACGCTTCTTTGGCCAGCTTTTCGGGAGATTTATGCTTATCCAGGTAGGCGTGCAAGGCGTTGAGCAGGCCCACTGTAAAGGTGCTCGAGGAGCCAAGACCGGTTGCGCTCGGAATGTCCGCCATTGATGATATCTCAATCCCTCTGAGGATTCCTGTCAATTTGAGGGCTTCTCTTATTATGGGGTGTTTTATCCTGTCAACGTTATTTACGAACTCTGTCCTTGAATATTTCACAAATATCTTATCCCTGTCGAAAAAATCCTTGACATTTATGTACATGTATTTATCTATCGCTGTCGAAACAACCGAACCCTGCTTTTTAGAATAATATTCTTTTAGATCAGTTCCTCCGCCGCAAAAGCTTATCCTGAATGGCGTTTTTGATATTATCATACTCTCATTTTCGCTTGTATATTTTTATTATTAATTTCGCTGATTCCAGCAGGTTTTCGCATGTGTAATCATATCCTGCGTTAAGATTTCTCTCATTCATTCCGTCCCCTGTTTTAACAAGAATGGTCTTACAGCCCGCGTTTCTCCCAAGTTCTATGTCCGTTTTCCTGTCGCCTATAACCACGCATTTTTTGATATCAAGGCCGAAATCCTTAGAAGCCTGGATCATCATACCAGGTTTTGGTTTCCTGCACCCGCAATCTATCTTATATTTTGGATTTTCTCCCGGGTATCCCTTGTCCGGATGGTGAGGGCAGTAATATATGGCATCGATCTTCGCTCCTCTTTCAGCAAGAAGTTTTTCCAGTCTTTCATGGATTTTCGAAAGGTCTTCCTCTGTGCATAAATTTCTCGCCACAACGGGCTGGTTCGTCACGACTATTACGAGGAAACCGTTTTCATTCAGTATCTTTATTCCCTCAGACGATCCCTCGATAAGCTTTAGTTGGGATGGTTTATACAAGAGGTTAATTTCGTCATTTATCACGCCGTCCCTGTCCAAGAATACCGCATTTCTGAATATCTTCCCGTTTTCGTAATCCTTCCTTACTTTTTCAAGTCTCTCTGATGTTCCCATATCCTTAATGTATTCGTCTGTTATGTATCCGTATATCGGAACGCCACTTTCAATTAGTTTCGGGAAAACGTCCTTACCGAAATCTAGTTTCGTATTTTTTTCCACGTATCTCAGAATTGACTTATTCATGACGTGGACGGCGGCGTTCGTGAGGTTCCTGAACTTCTCGTTCGGTTTCGGTCTCCAAAACTTCCTTACTCTGTTTTCAGAGTCTATCCCAACCAGATCGCTGTCGTGGGGATGGTCTGATTCGTGAACAACAAGCGTCGCTAGTCCACCCTTGTTTTTGTGATATTCCACCAGTTTCGAGAAGTTGATGTTGAGCATAACATCTCCGTACAAAAGGATGAAATCATTCTTTATCTTTTTCTCCGCAAATTTCACGGCCCCCGCTGTCCCTAGAAATTCCTTCTCTTCCGAGTAAGTTATGCTAACGCCAAATCTTTTGCCGTCTCCAAAGTATTCCCTTATTTTTTCGGGAAGATGTTTCACGCAGAAAATTACGTCCGTTACCCCGTGTCTTTGAAGGAGCGCTATCTGGTACTGGAGGATGGGGATTTCGCCTATCCTTATCATGACTTTCGGTATTTCATCATTTCCGAGCCTCGTTCCCTTACCGCCAGCAAGTATAACTGCCTGCATGCAATCACGTAATTTTATTTATTTGACCGTATTTAAATAAAACACTCAATATCGTGAGTGTTGTGAAAATATCATTTTTAAATGGGAATACACAATTAGAATTATGAAAATATTGATAACGGGCGGGACTGGTTTCATTGGATCACATCTCGCAGATTTTTTGGTAAGTAAGGGGTTTAAGGATGTATATGTGGAGTGCTGGCCAGGGGAAACGACCGAAAATGTCAAGCATCTGGGAAACAGGGTTAAGTTGATTAAATTTGATATCAGGGATTCCAAAAAGGTTAGAGAAGTCATAGCGAAAATAAGGCCTGATTTGATCTTTCATCTCGCGGCTCAAAGTTACGTCACGGAATCTTGGAAGCATCCGAAAGAGACCCTTGAGACGAACATCCTCGGAACTTTTAACCTTTTTGATTCCACAATAAAAGAAAGGATAAACCCTGTTATAATAAGCGTATGTTCTTCAGCAGAATACGGGATAACGGAGAGGAACGAAATCCCCATAAACGAGAACAAGAAGTTCAGACCTATAAGCCCTTATGCTGTCAGCAAGGTCGCACAGGACATGCTTTCACTCCAGTACCATAAAAGCCATTCCCTTAAGATAATAAGGGTGAGGCTTTTCAACACAGTAGGACCGAGAAAAAGGTATGATGCATGTTCTGATTTTGCAAATGGAATAGCGGAAGTTGAGTGTGGTATCTCGAACTGTCTTAAAGTTGGTAATCTGGATGGAATAAGGGACTTCACGGATGTGGGCGATGCCGTGAAAGCTCTTTGGTTGTTGTATGAAAAGGGGAAGGCGGGTGAAGTCTACAATGTTTGCTCCGGAAAGGGGATAAGGGTTGGGGATGTTGTTAAGATTCTCAAGGGTATGGCGAAATCTGACGTCAAAGTCAAAAAGGACAGGAGCAAGATGCGAATAATTGATGATCCATTGTACATAGGGGATAACAAAAAAATTCGTTCTCTGGGATGGGACCCCGAAATACCTATAGAGAAAACCCTGCTGAATATATTAAACTACTGGAGGGGCAAGATAAATGGAAAATAATAAAATATCGGTGATAATCCTTACCCTCAATGAAGAGGAAGATTTGCCCGGCTGCTTGGAATCAGTAAAGTGGGCTGATGAGATCGTTATAATTGATAGTTTCAGTTCTGATAAAACAATCGAGATAGCAAAAAGATTCAAGTGTAAGATATTTCAGAAAAAGTTTGAAGGGTTCGGGGAATTGAAAAACTACGCCATCTCAAAAACTTCCAACAAATGGATTTTGAATCTGGACGCTGATGAGAGGGTTACAGAGGAATTGAGAAAGGAAATGGAGAAAATCTTTGAAAATCCTGAATTTGACGGATACTATTTCCCGAGGAAAAGCTACGTGGGTAAAAAATGGCTGAAATATGGGGGTCAATACCCTTCCTATCAGTTAAGGCTGTTCAAAAAGGATAAAGGGAGGTTTGAGGATTTTGTTATTCACGAAAGGGTCAGGATGGAGGGGAATGTAGGCTATATGAAAAACGATTTAATCCACTACAATTTTACCTCATGGAGTGATGTTATAGAAAAACAGTTGAACAAACTCACTTCAATAGAGGCCGGGGAACTTATGAAGAAAAGGTTTGTATGGTTCTATCCGGTTAAAAGGTTAAGGGAGTTCTTTAGAGAATATTCAAAACTCCGGAAAAGTGGGAACAGGAGAATGGCTAGCTATGTTCTAGGTAGGAGGGTGTTTTCTGATTACGAGATAAAATGGTTAATACCGTTCAGACCCTTCATGACCTTTTTTAGAATATATTTCATCTTACAGGGTTTCAGGGACGGTATTCACGGACTGGCATGGGCCTCGCTTACGTCCATGGCTGTCCTGATAAAGTTCTTCAAATATCACGAGTTGAAGAATAATTTGATTACCCGGTAATAACTGTAAAACTAGTATCTGAAAATCTTTTTAATGCCGTGTATGTTTTTTTTCATCTCTCTCGGGGATTTTAAACCCCTGAGAATTCTCTTTGTGATATACCTTGGTCTTAAGTAATATCCCTTCCACAATTTTGAACATATTTGTCTCATTTCTTCTTGCGAAAATTTCGGATGTTTGAACACGATATCAACGAAACCTTCTGAGGTCAGATATTTATCCCATTCTATGTTTTCCGGGAGCATTTCCCTTTCAGCCATCCATGAGTACAATGGAGTCCCGGGCAGTGGCTGGAGAATCACAAACTGCAGCATATCTGGTTCTATTTCTTTGGCCAGATCGAATGTCTGTTTAATGGTCTCCTTGGTTTCTTCAGGATAGCCTATCATGAAAGAAGCAAAGGTCTGCATGCCCACCTTTTTCGTTGTTTTGAAAAACTTCTTTATTTGCTGGATAGTCGTGCCCTTCCTTATCCAGTTGAGTATCTTCTGGTTACCGGATTCGACTCCGACTTTGTAGAGATAACATCCAGCCTTCTTCATCAATATCATGGTCTCTTCATCCAAGGTGTCCACCCTGGCATTACATATCCAAGGAGTTTTTATGCCTCTTTTTATGAGCTCGTTGCATATCGCAATAACATGTTTCCTGTCGGCAGTGAAGGTATCATCGAAAAACTTGTAAGTCTTTAATTTGTATTTTTTGATGCAATGTTCGACCTCGTCGACCACGTCCTTCGTGCCTCTTGGCCTGATTTTATGTCCGAACATCGTATAAGGCCAGTTACAATAAGTGCAATAATACGGACATCCCCTTGCCGTGACTATGAAAGTGAAAGGTGCAGTCAGGAGAGTATCCCTGTATTTTTCCGTTGGCAATTGCTCTCTCAGTGGCCAAGGCAGCTTATCTATTTCCTCTATTAATGGTCTTGGTTTGTTAATTCTGATTTCCCCATTTCTGTCCTTGTATGCTAATCCTTTCACGTTCTTTAAAGTTTTTTTATTTTTTAGGTGCTCAGCCAGTTCAACAAGGGTTCCTTCATATTCTCCGATGCATACAAAATCCAGTTTTGACATCCTGAGGTTGTCTTCCGGTAGGGTAGAAGCATGAGCACCCGTGAAAACGACTTTGGCGTCAATCCTCGATTTAACCATGTCAACCAATTCGGAATCATTTAGAAATGACGGTGTTGAGGTCTCAAAGACTATAATCTCCGGATTGAATTTTTCGATTCTCTCTAAAAACTCGTCTCTTGTCAGTTCAAGGGCAACAGCGTCTATTAAGAGTATGTCATACCCTGCCTTTTTAAGATTTGCTGCAGCATAAGCCAGATATATTGGAGGGTGTAACGCTCCTGATGTTTTTGCTGACCACCTAACCTGACGGTTAAAATTTTTGAAGAATGGTGGATTCGATATCAATATTTTCATATTAGCTCACCTAAAGTTAAAGGTTGATAATAAATAAAAATTGCACAGTTAAAAATATTAAGCTTGGTGCCATGATTAGAGGGTGGAAATGACAGAAATATTTTACGAGGTTTAATATTCCCTCCACGAATGCCTGCATTTCGTGCAGCGGAAGAATAAGGTCGGGGGTTCGTCAGTTGATCTGGTCTGCTGCATCCACCATACAGCTTCCTTGTTCCCGCATTTCGGACAGATGATGCGGATCTTAGGAAGGGCTTCCTTTTTCTCATCTATGATCACAACCTCGTCTAACGGGTCTTTCTTGACCTTTTCCTTGATTTCGATGGGCTTGTAATCCTTTATCTTGTAACCGCATTTCCTGCAAATAAGAATTGTTTTGTTATTCTCCTTCTTGGAGACGCAGACCAATCCACACTTGGGGCAGAACTGCATTGATTCACCATTAATAAAATACCTATATTCTTTGACCCTTGAATATATAAATGTAACCCCCGATGATCGCCAGGATTATCGCGACCACGAGGACTATGTTCTTCACCACGAAAGGCAATATGTATTCTGTGACCCCTATCTTTACCCATCCGAGATACGGGATTATCATTATGACTTTTCCGTGTACTTGTTCGGGATTTATGTGTTTTTCGAACTGGTGCTGGCTTGTGGTGGCATCACCCTGCGTTTGGAATGAACCGTCAGGGTTTATCTGCTTGATTCTGTGCACTATAGGAATGTCTCTCCCCTCAGCGGAAAAGACAATCACGTCGTCTATTTTCAGGAAATTCAGGTAATCCTTAGGATCGCGAACCCCCTGTATTATGAGGATATCGCCCTTATAAAATGCTGGAATCATACTGTTGGATTCGACAGCAACCACAGGCATGTCGGTCGAGAGCGCTTGACCAAGAACGATGTTTATAGTGAAGGCGAGGAATACTCCCAAGAATATGTAAAGCAAAGTTTCTGTTGTCTCTCCGAAGTTGGTTTTCATGATCTTCTCCTTTTCAGTCCGTTGCATATCAAGTGGGCGATCCTGACAGGTTCGGGCATTACCGAATTTACAGAGGTGAGATTTATAATCCTTTCGCTCATGCATTCATCGATACCGGCGTGCTGATAATATATCGTCTTCCTCTTCATGAGAACCTTGTTTTTTACCTCAAATTTTCGAATGCTCCCAGCCTTCTCCATGAGTCTCCATCTCTTATCGGAATCCGGAAATCTCGAAAGGCTTTTCCTTATCTTCTGCATGTTTGGTTTTTCACCTATGACGACGATAACGGGTAGTTTGGTTTTTTCGTAAAGTTTGCCTATGTCAACCACGTTGAATCCCCCGAAGGTTATGCCGTCCAGCATTATTATCCTCAGCTGCTCCTTGTGCTTGCTCCTGTTTATCGCTTTCGCGATCTTCTCAGTCGTATCATTCCCGTCAACCCGTATTTTTGTGGTTATCACGCCGTCTATCTGAATTCCGCCCCTGCATATAACCCCTACAAGGAGAGTGTGTTTATCTTTGAAGGTGAAGGAAGCGTCATCCCATCCTACAATTCGAATCTCCGGCTTTATCGTCTTCAACATACCATAAGTCACAATTCGAAATTTGCCTACCTTTTTGAAACCCTTTTGAATTCCCTTTCGAATTCTTTTGTCTGGTCGATTATCATCTGCACTGCGTTGTCCAGTATCTTTTTGGGGTTTTTCGCCCTGACCGTAAGTTTTGGTTCAGAAAGATACGGATGTTCTATCATGTACGAAGCCTGTTTGCCCCCGGCTTTCCACACATTCTCCCTCAGAAGGTTGAGGAGTGTATGGGTTTCGCCACGAACCTCCAGCGAAATCTTCTCGTTGCCTTTCTCCAAAGCCGTCAATTTCATAAGAATTAATTTATAGGGCAAGGTATTTAAATGATTTCACACCCCAAACTTTTAAACATCTTTTGCAATAATTAATAATTCGAATGTGAGCGTATGTCGATCTTTCGAGCGTATGATATCAGGGGGGTATACCCAGATCAATTAAACGGGGATATCGCATATAAGATAGGTCTGGCCTTCGGAAAGTTCTTGGGGAAAGGGATAATCGCACTCGGTATGGATGTCAGGGAGAGTAGCCCTGACCTGAAGGAGAATCTTTTGAAGGGTTTAATGGAAACTGGTTTGGAAGTTATTGATATTGGTATCGTTCCAACCCCTGTCCTTTACTTCACCGTCGCTTTCATGGGACTAGACGGAGGTGCTATGATAACTGGATCGCACAACCCCAAGGAGTACAACGGGGTTAAGTTGTGCGGGAAGAAAGGGGTTTGTCTTTCGTATGAAACGGGGATAGGAAAAATCGAATCTCTCGTTAAGAAGGGGGTTGAATCCCCGAATCTTGAAGGGGGATTGACTAAAAAACAGATGGAAAGCGAATACATCAATTTTGTCACCGGTAAGGTCAACTTCAAAAAACCCCTGCGAGTAGTGATAGATGCGGGTAACGGGGTGGCAGGGAAGGTTTCCTCCGAAATATTTCGAAAGCTTGGTTGCGATGTGATCGAGCTCAACTGCGAACCGGACGGGAGATTCCCAAAACATCATCCCGATCCGCTCGTGAGGGAGAATCTGAGAGAACTCCAGGCGAAAGTGAAGGGAGAAAAAGCAGACCTTGGAATAGCGTATGACGGTGATGGTGATCGCGTGGGATTTGTGGATGAGAAAGGCGAAGTGTTCGAGAACAACAAGGCTTTCGGTCTCATAATCGAAAACCTTCTGGAAAGGAATCCAGGTAGCAAGGTTATACACGAGGTTCTGTCCTCGAAACTCGTTGAGGATGTGATACGAAAGAAAGGGGGGATTCCCGTGGTTTCAAGGGTGGGTCATTCCTACATCCAAAGGAAGATGTTCGGGGAGAACGCAATTATGGGGGGCGAAACGTCCGGCCATTATTATTTCAGGGAAAGCTACAATTACGATGACGGGGTTTTCGGCTCGGTCAAGCTGGCAGAACTCCTTTCAAGGTCGGGTAAACCAATGTCAGAGCTAGGGAAAGAACTTCCTCGCTATATCACCTCTGATGACACGAGGATCCACTGCCCGGACGATAAAAAATTCGATGTTGTAGAGAGCCTTCGAAAGAAATTCGAAGGGATTGGTGAGATGATAACGATTGATGGCGTGAAAGTCGTTCTTAAGAATTCCTGGTTCATAGTCCGCGCGTCAAACACCCAGCCAGCATTGGTCTTGAGGTGGGAGGCGAAAGATGAAAAGGAATTCGAAAGGCTCGAGGCATTCGTTAAAAAAGAGGTAGAAAGTGAAATAAAGGCTATTTCCTGATGTCCTTGAGGATTTTTTTCGCAGAGTCAACTGATATTTTCTTCTCTCTGATCATCTTCTCCGAGATTTTGTCTACCTCATCCCCCTTCGCACCTGCTATCACCGCGATGTTCTTCGCATGCAAGCGCATGTGCCCCTTCTGGATCCCTTCCGTCGCCAGCGCACGCAAGGCGGCGAAGTTCTGGGCTAAGCCAACAGAGGCGATTACCTCTGACAGCTCTTTTGCTGATTTAGCACCGAGTATTTTTAGTGCCACCTTCGCTTCGGGTTTTGTTCTTGTCGCGCCACCAACCGTTCCGACCGCAATTGGAATTTCTATCTCTCCCACGAGATCCCCTTCCTTGTTTTTGTAGTATTTCGTAAGTGGCTTATATTTTCCTGAAACGCTGGCGAAGGCATGTGCTCCCGCCTCTACCGCTCGGAAGTCATTCCCGGTTGCTATCACGACCGCATCCACACCATTCATTATCCCTTTGTTATGCGTTGCGCATCTGTAAGGGTCGTTCAGGGCGAAGTGGTAGGCCTCGAGAATCGCGTTCACCGCTTCTTCTCCTTTCATAAATCCTTTCGTGGATTTTTCCAGGTCTTCTTTCTTCCATATAGCTTTCGCACGAGCGAGCCTTTTGTCTGCGAGGTTGGATATTATCCTGAGCCTTACATATCCTCCAGTCAGTTCCTCAAGGAACGGTGAAATCCCCTCGCACATCGTGTTTACCGCGTTCGCGCCCATCGCATCGCGAACGTCCACCAGAAGATGCACGACAAGCATAACGCCAACCTCTGATTCGATCCTCCGGACTTCGATATCCTTGGCTCCCCCGCCGAAACTCACAAGAACGGAGTCCCTCTCGTTCGCTCTGGAAAGTATCTTTTCCTTGCTCTCGAGGATTGCCTTTTCCGCGGATTCGAAATTATCGAATCCCATAATCTGAATCTGCCCTATCATCACTGGGTCGTCGCTCGATGTCTTGAACCCTCCAGAAGGCTTCGCTAGCTTCGCCGCAAAGGAAGCAGCGGCGACGACTGAAGGCTCTTCCAGACACATAGGTATTACGTACTCTTTCCCGTTTATGAGGAAATGCAAGCCGAGAGCGAAAGGGAGTTCACTTGTTCCAACAACGTTCTCTATCATCCTGTCCGCGGTTTCAATACCCAAAGCTCCTGTACTTCTCAGGATTTCCACCTCCTCCTCTGCCAAACCAGCGAAATCCTTCAGTATCTTTAGTCTTTCCTCCGGGGATTTCTCATAAAACTTTTGAAACTCATCCATAACATCACTATTCTAACATTTAATTCGAATTGTTTTTTAAATGTTCCGGGAGGATTACGTCAATTGTTTAATGTTTTAAATACGTTCCGGGAAATTAAGATTATGTTCAACCGTAAGAGAAAGAAGGGCATACTGAGAAAATTGAAAAGTGAGAAGGTAAGGAAAATTTTTCTGCAGGTACCAGAAGGTCTCAAGAGAGGGGCTCTTGACCTCACAGACTTCCTAGAGAAGAACAACATCGATGTTATGCTTTCAGCGGAGCCCTGCTTCGGGGCGTGCGATCTGAGGGACAGGGAAGCGAAAATGCTGGGGTGTGATTTAATCCTTCATGTGGGGCATTCGGATTTCGGTTTGAAAACAAAGGTCCCTGTCATGTATGATGAATATGAAATCCCATGCGATCCTATCCCTCTGCTTGAGTGGCATCTGAAAAAGTTAGACTACGAAAGAATCTCGCTCGTTACAACGATCCAGTTTGTCCATTGTTTGGGGGAGGCCAGGAAATTCCTGGAGGGTAAGGGAAAGCGGGTCTACCTGGCTTCATCGGGGAGGTTAAAAGAAGGCCAGGTCCTTGGCTGCGATTACTCGAGCATGATACCCTTGGAAGAAAAAGTCGACTGCTTCCTGTTCATAGGTTCGGGGAGGTTCCATCCGCTTGGTCTTCAGGAAAGGGTGAACAAACCCGTTCTCTTCCTAGATATTGAAAAAAAGAATCTAACCAACTTCTTCCGTGAGAAAGCAAGGCTTGAAACCCTGAGGACAATGAGGATCCAAAAGGCAGGAGACCTTCGAAATTTCGGGGTCGTCATCTCCACAAAGCCTGGCCAGATGAACCTTAAAACAGCCGAAAGGGCAAAGGAAAAGTTGAAATCCCTCGGGAAAAATGCTTACATCCTCGTGGCGGACCAGCTAACGCCCGAAAAGCTGATCGGCCTGAAAATAGAAGTTCTGGTGAACACCGCATGCCCGAGAATGAGAGAGGACTTCGAGCAGTTCGGGAAGGTTATCTTGAACCCGGAAGATGTAGAACTTTTATAAAAATCCTTCCTTTTTCTGGTGCTTCTTCTTCATTCTCTCTATCTTCCTCTCGTGCTCATCGACCCATCTGCTCGCTTTTTCAGCATGGGATTTCGAATTCCCCACGCCCGAGGTGTTCCCGACCCCTACTATTATGACGTTCTCTCCTTTCTTCGACCTCGCTAGCGAGTCTTTTATCCTTCCCATAACATGCGGGACGGCGTCCTTTATCGCCTTTCGCATGGGCATGATCGCCTCCTCGGGCCTCATCTTGACTATTATGGAATCCAGGGGGATGTCATTCTTCACGGCAACGTCTTCTATGTAAGATCTCTCGACACCAGGTCCGCCCATAGCGACACCAACACCTTCAGCGATCGATCCCGTTTTCTCTCCCTCGAGCTTCGCTGCCGCGTCTATCGTTATGATCCTCGATATCTTGTTTTGCTTCACGATCTTCTCGACCGCTTTCCCTGGCCTGCCAAGCCTCCCGCCCGGGCCCTTCGCCTTCATGACGAAACAGTTCCTGTTCTCGATCTTCACATTCGCCAACATTATGTCCTCCTCGATCTCTTTGGGTTTTTTATTTCCGATGAGGTTCGCCACAACTAACGGTCCGAGACCGTCCCCGACAGGCTCGCCCCTAGCTAGGCTCTTCGTCCCCTTGTAAACCGCTTTGGCTATCCTCTCCACAAGGGGGAGCTGCATCTGGATTATTAACGCTATCTGGTAGGATTTCGTCTGCTTTATGAGCTCGACGTAATGCCTTACTATCTTGGCTATCATGTGCATTTCAATCCCACCTGCCATGCCCATCTGTATGTTCGTCTTTCTCTCCTCGTCCATTTTTGGGGCGACCTGGTTGACAAAGTAGCGGAATCTCTGCTTCTCGTTCTGTATGATGATATCGAATTTCTTGACCACCCCGTATGGATCAAGGGAAATCGGTGGAATTACGAAGAATTCGAAAAAGTTCGTGACAGAGTCCTTTATTTTCTTGGTGGGGGTTTTCGATATCTCGTTTATGAGGAATTTTTTTGAATTGTCCGACATGGCCTCCAGTTCTTCTGCTGTTCTCTCTATTTTCCACATTATCTGGGAGAGCATTAACCTGGGGTAGAAGAAGAAGAATATTATGAAGAATACGAAGTAAAGAACGGTCACCCACCATTCATTCCCGGCACCCAGCTGGAAGAGAACATCCATACCCTATCATTTGGTTAACTTATATTTATAGATTTTCCGAATCAGCCTGATTTAAATATTTTATATAGGATAGTTAAATATTAGAGGTGGTCATCATGAAGAAGATAATAACGATGGTTTTGGTGGTTTTGTTATTGTCCGTGATTGTCGCCCAGCCCGTGAGGGCTGAAGGCCTGCTCTCGGATTTTTTTGATATGATTAAAAAATGGTTCGAGTCCTCACCTTTAGGAAACCTGTTTTCGATGCCTGTGAAGAGGATCGAAACGGTAAAGCTGAGCTTCTACCCTGAAAGTTTCGAGTTCGGCTCGGATGATTTTGTCAATATAAGCACGAACACGAGCGAGGTCTCGAACTTCAAAGGTAACATAGGGATCGACATGGGAAACAAAATTCTGGTCTTGAAAGAATCGGGAAGTACGCTCTCCATAAAGGAAACCCTCGGGACGATAAACATAGAGGGTCTGAAATTGAATTCCCTGGAACTGAAAGACATGAAACTCACTCTGACTTCAGGCAACTGGAATGAAACAACGGAAAACGGGTCCGTCACGATAAAGGATTTTCTGGGGAATGCGGTGGTGAAGGAAGGTGTAATAGAACTCGAGGGGAATGTCTCGAAATTGATCAAAGCGTAGGGATTTATTTCTCTTTGCTTGCCCCCATCTCAACTATCTTCGCGTAGGCAGGTCTCGTCACGAGGATTCCAACCAGAACCCCCACTATCGTGGTTATCGCGAATCCTCTAACGAGTCCCACGCCTATCATCATCAGGGGAACCATTGCAGCGATGGTGGTGGATGCCGAACCGAAGATTATGAAGAAGGCGCGTTTGATCTTTTCCTTGATAGTGTAAAGTATTTTCTTTTCCCTCCCTCCTGCCAGGGTTTCGTCCGTTATGACTATCATGTTGTCCACTCCGATTCCTATTGCCGCTATGATCCCGCCGATCGCCGGCAGGTCGATTGTCCATGTGAGCATGCCAAGCAACGGGATGAGTAACGCTCCAAACCATGCAATCGGGTCTATCTCGTATTTCTTCAACCACGCCGCTGTGATTAGTAGGAAATTTAATATCAGAACAGGACCCCATATGAACCAGTCGTTGTTCGCTGCTATGCCAAGTATTATCACAACCTCTGAAAACCCTGTGAAAACCAGGGGGATCGCCACCCTTAACTTCCGATATCTAAAGAAAGTTATGAGCAAAACCACTATCGCCGCTAAACCTGCCGCGTATATCGCGGGGATGATGAAACCCCTTCCAAGGGTGGGGGAGATCACACCAACAGAAACAGTTTCGAGGCTGACCGGAAGCGCACCTGATCTGAGGATAGTTTGAAGGTTCATTTTTTCTTTCAAAGCGTCCTCCTTTGTTTCGCGGGATCCGGTTATCTGCGGGGTAGTGTAAATCTTTCCTCCCAGAGTTGAGGCTATCCTCAGATCCGAGACCAACTGGTTGTCAATATAAAGGAAAATGCGCGAATCCTTGAGGTAGTATTCGCCGCTGTTAAGATCAAGTTGAGAGGGGATTCCTGAAGTTATCTTTGCGAATTTTTCCGCCCCTTTCTCGGAAACGAGGATCCCGAAATAGAACTCGAAGAAATTGCTTCTGGGTACGATAGCGGAATGTTGGGCATCCGTGTAAACAAGTTCTATGTCATCTCCCCTGTAGGCTGTTCCCAAAAAGATTAATTCATCTTCCATTTGCGTCACGTTCAAAAATTCGAAATCCACGCCTTCCAGAACGAACGTGTCGTTAATCTGAAGGGTTAGGTTTCCGAGGGTGATCGTCCCGTTACCTAGGTATTCCACGTTGTATTTGTTCTCAATGAGGTCGAACACTCCGTTGTTGTCCTTGAGGAAGACCGGTTTCATTATCTTGGCCTCGAAACTCCCCTGTTTCGAGAGCAAGGTATCGACAATCTCCCTTCCCAGGCCAGCGGCCTCTATCTGAACGTAATAATCCCCGCCTATCCCCCTCACAGGGAAGAAGCGTATTTCACGCAAACCGTATATATTTGCCCTGACCTGAAGTGTCGCTATTATTTGTTCAAGCATCTGGGATGAAGCGTTCTCCTTTGGTCTCAGAAGGATGCGCGTCCCTCCTTTTATGTCAAGACCGAAATCGAGATTGGTTTGATCGATTTCCATCACGTCTATCCCTATGTTACTCTCGTTGACAAAAAACTTGTAGTCCTCTCTGTCGACCTTCAATTCTATTTCGCCCTTGTAATCCTTCGCGATCAAGTTCCATTCATCCGAATTGTGAATACTCTGTCCGTTAACCTCTGATATTATCATCCCCTGCTGAAGAACGCCCTTGACCGGGGAATCCTCGTAAACATACACTATTTGAACTCCTGTGTATTGCGGTTTAAGACCTATCGCCATTGCACCTGCTACCACCATTATCAGGAGCAATAAAAGTCTCCAATGTCTCAACATTATATCAATCCCCTCTTCTCGCAATACCACCTGAGTATGACGGAATTCATTAGCCACGTGTTCATTATATCAAAAGACAATCCTATGAGCAGGACCATCGCTATCTGCGACAGGACAGGGGATATCGCAGACAACAGGAGGGCTGCCAGCGCCCCTATGGATGTGAGCGTCATGGTCAGTCCTGTTTTCAGGGCGCGCTTCATTTTATCAGCCAGCGTTTTCTCCTCGGATTCCCTGAGCAATCGTGATGTCAACATTATATCAGTGTCAACGGAATAACCTACGAGCATGAGGAGCGCAGCCAGGCCAGCGAGGGAAAGTTCGATCCCGAAAACCTGCATGAATGCTAAGGTGATTAGAATATCTGACATAGCGGACATTATGACCGCGATTGATGGGACGAACGTCCGGAATATAACGAAAACTATTATGCCCATGAAGATGAAAGCGATTATTATCGCGAGTTGCGCCTGCAACCAGAACGCCGTCCCTAGGGAAGGACCGATGGATTCGATAGAACTGTCGTCCGTGTTTATCCCAAGGGAAGCGAGTTCTGAGAGGATCTCGTCTGGCTCTATCTCGCTTGATGTTTCTATTATCGTCCCGTAGCCTTCGAAAGACCTTATCTCCCTTACGTTGATGGGGTGGAATTTCGATTTTAACTGGTCTTCTATATTTGTTATATCGAGCCTTTCCTCTGTGTTGATCGTTATGAGCATCCCTCCCTTAAGCTCGATCGACCTCTTGAACCACTCCCCCGTCTGGTTATACTGGTTGACAAGGATAGCTACGGATAGCAGCAACACTATCAACGGCACCAAAAGAAAAATTCTGTAATTCTTGATCATAATATCATTACTATTTTATTCGAATCGGGTTTATATAAGTAGTGTATATAGAGCTTATTATGTTCGATGTCGTGGTTGTTGGCGGAGGACCTGTCGGTTTGTATACGGCGAAACTCTGCGAAGATATGGGGTATCGTGTAGTCGTCCTGGAAGAGGACAGGAATATAGGGAAGCCCCTGAAATGCTCCGGTCTGATATCAAGGAACATCGAAAGGTTTTTCCCTGATATAAGAGAATGGAATGTTATAGAGAACGAAGTCGATCTCGCTGTGTTGCATTCGAAGAGGAGCGAGCTTGTTTTGAAGAAAGCAAAGGCGGCATACGTCATCAACCGAACGAAATTCGACAGGAAGATGTCGGAGTTCGTGAAATCGAAGGTGAGGCTTGGCTGCAAAGCGAAAAGAATAACTTTTCGAAAGAACTGGGTCGAGATCGATACTGCCAAAGGAAAGCTTAGGGGGGAAATGGTAGTGGGATGTGATGGCCCTGATTCCACTATCGGGAAAGGGATCTCGGTATGTAAGGAAAGTGTAAAGGGGCTGATGGGGATCGTCAGGGGAAAGAATCGTTCGAATCAGGTTGACCTGTACTTCGATAAAGGTTCGTTGAAAGATGGTTTTTTCTGGAAAATCCCTAGGGGGGAAACGACAGAATACGGAATGTGGGGAAAGGATGTGAAATTCGCGGATCTGGAAAGATTTTTTGGTCTAAAGGAATACGAAAAGTTTGCCGGTCTGATACCGGTGAGACCCGTGAAGAGAACGTATTCAAGAAGGGTTTTACTGATAGGCAGTTCGGCAGGGCAGGTCAAGCCATGGTCGGGCGGAGGGGTGATATACGGTTTGACGTGCGCAAAGATCGCTTCGAATATTATAGAAAAGGCCTTCAGGTTCAACGACTTCAGCGAAGGGGTTCTGAAGGAATACGAAAGTAAGTGGAGGGGAAGTATAGGAAAACAAATAAGTCTGGGCCTGATGTTCCGAAAGTTCCTCAGGTCATCAACAGACCTCCAACTGGATATCGCCTTCAGAACCGGTAGGCTGTTTAATTACGGGAGACTGGATATGGATTTTATCCTTTAATGTTGAGAACCAGCGAACTCCTTTATTATCTCGCAAACCACATCCCCTATCCTGTCCATGTTTTCGTACGTCTGCGCTCCCAGATGCGGAGTGAGCAAAACGTTTTCGACCGAAAGCAGAGGCGATCCCTCGGGGGGCTCATGCTGGTAAACATCGATACCGGCGTAGCCCACCTTCCCTGATTTCAGGGCCTCTGCAAGATCGTTTTCGATGACAACTTTCCCCCTGGCATTGTTTATTATCACCACGCCGTCCTTCATCTTCTCTATGTTCTCCTTGTTTACCATGCCTTTCGTTTCCTCCGTCAGCGGGACGTGGAACGATATGAAATCGGACTTTTCAAGGAGTTCATCCAGGTCCACTATTTCAGCGTATTCGGATTGTTCTTCGCTTTCCCTGGTGGCAATCACGTTCATCCCGAATGCCTTCGCCCGCTTCGCGACTTCTGTCCCTATTCTCCCTATTCCAACCAGTCCGAGGGTTTTGCCGTAAAGCTCCCTTCCTTTCAGCTGTTTTTTTAGCCACTCGTTGTTTTTAGTCGAGTTGTGCGCCTTCACTATGTTTCTCTGTATGGAGAGCATTATGGCAAACGTCAATTCAGCGACTGCGATTGAGGATGCTTCTGGCGTGTTCCTCACCTCTATCCCTTTTTCCTTGCAGTATTCAACGTCTATGTTGTCAACTCCGACTCCTCCCCTTATCACGAGCTTGAGATTCTTTGCAGAGTCTATCATTTCCCTGTTAACCTTTGTGGCGCTCCTAACCAACATCACGTTCGCGTTTGAAATCTCATTCTTGTCATCCGTGACTTCGCCGAATTCCTTCAGCCTGTCCGGAAGGTCTTTCGAGAACGGGTCGGATATCAGGATATTCATTCAACCACCCCCCAATATCTCGCTCATCATTTCAAGCAGTTCCTTTATCTCATCGAGTTTTGTGTCGCCCATGTGGGCGATCCTGAACGTTTTTTCCTTTATGTCACCGTATCCGTTGCTTATCGTTATTCCTTTCTCTTCCAGCTTTTTAATCACGTCCGAAACAACTATTCCCTTGTTGTTGGTAACCGCCGTTAGCGTGTCGGATTCGTAACCCTTCTCAGGGAAGAGTTCGAAACCCCGCTCAACCGCCCATTTCCTCGTATAATCTGCCATCTCCTTGTGGCGTTCAAACCTCTTTTCCATCCCTTCCTCCAGCATTTTATCGAGCTGTTTATTCAGGCCGTATATCTGCGGGATTGAAGGCGTCGTGGGGGTCTGGTTTTTCTCCAGATACTTTTTGAAAACAAAGAAATCAAAATAATATCCCCTGTTCTTTATCTTCTCGGCCTTTTCGTAAGCTTTCTTGCTCACGGTGAATATCGCCAGACCGGGCGGCAAGGCAAACGCCTTCTGCACGCTCGCCAGACATACGTCTATCCCCAGTTTATCGACTTCTACTTTCATCCCCGTCACTGAACTGACGGCGTCAACCAAGAACATCACGTCCGGGTGTTTCTCCATGACCTCCGCTACTTCGTATAAAGGATTCGCAACACCCGTGCTCGTCTCGTTATGGACGAAGAGCAGGGCGTCGTATTCGCCGGTTGCCAGCTTCTCATCGATCATCTCAGGCTTTATCGCCTTCCCCCAGTCAACCTCAAGCCTGTCGGCTTCTTTTCCGTTCTTTAAAGCCACGCTATGCCATTTATCAGAGAAAGCTCCGTTCACGCATGCAAGCGCTTTCTTTGCAATACAATTCCTTACGCATGCCTCCCACACACCCGTGGCGGAGGATGTGGATAGAAAAACATCATTCTCCGTGAACAATATCTTCTTGAGCTTCTCGGTTGTATCAGCGAAAAGGTCCTGGAAAGCCTTGCTCCTGTGGCCCACCATTGGCCTTCCAACCTCTTTCAGCATGTCTGGATAAACTTCAACCGGTCCTGGTATGAACAACTTAATATGCTTTTCCCAACTCTTCATCAAACCACCCCTTAAATTTTGCCTTTGTGTGAAAATCTTTGTGTGAAAATATAATATATTGTATAATATTCTTAAAAAGTTTATGTTAAGTTTACGTTAATTGTCTTTAAAATTTGTAAATCACGAATCCAGTGTAAACCTTCGGGTAAAAGAACGTTGATTTCTGAGGCATCTTGTCCCCGTTTTCCGCGACCTCTTCAACTTCCTCTATCCTTGTCGGGTTCATGAATAAGGATATCTGGCTTTCCCCGGTTTTAACCTTTGCCACACACTCGTCCACAGCATCTTTCGTATCCTTTACGTATTCAACATGGTGTTGCTTTTCGGGTTTTATGGTGTCAATCCCCAGCAAATCTTCCAGCACGAGTGTATGGAGTACGCTTGCATCAAGTCTCTTCCATGGGTTTGAACAATCCTTCACTTTTTTATCCATTACGCCTTCATCCTTCAAGGTGAAGACAAAGTATCTGTTATCTCCTAAATACATGCCAAAGGAATGTTTTTCCGATTTCATCTTCTTGAACATCTCTCCTTTCCTTTCCTTCTCATTGGTTTCTTCGAATTCTATCGTTTCTATATCGAAATTCTGTTTCAGTCTGTCTATTAACTGCTCTCTATCGAAGGGTTCGAGTTCTTTGACAATCCTGTGCGTCGGGAGGATAACAAGGCCTTCGTTTTTCATATTGACGAGCGTCATCATGATGTATTTCGCCTTCTCATTTTCCGGGTGATCCTTGCTGTATTCAAGCGAGGTTTCGTACCTGTGATGTCCGTCAGCGATGAATACCTTCTTGTCTCTCATCTCCTCCGCTACCCCCTTTATCATTTCCTCGTCGTTGATGATCCAGAATCTGTGTCTTATCCCCTCCTCGTCGGTCATGTCGAACTCCGGCGGTTTCTTCTTCTCCTTCTCGAGGATGGAGTCTATTCTCTTTTCTTGGTCAAGATAAATGGAAAATATCTGTCCGAAATTTGCTTTTGTGTTTTCGAGTAATAACCTTCTCCCGATCTTCGGGCCTTTCATGGTGAATTCGTGAGGGAGGATGTTCTTTCCGAACTCCTCAAGTTCGACAACCGCCACGAATCCTGTCCTCTCCTTTTTCTCCCCGCTAACTTCGAATTCCTGACAATACACGTAGATGCACGGTTTACCGTCGGGCTTGAGGTATCCGCTCTCTATCCATGATTCGAAAAACCCAGAGGCTCGCGTGTACTTGTTTTCACTTTCGTTATTTTCTCCCTCATCCTTCCCCAATATTATCCTCACTATGTTGTAGTCCGATCTCCTGTAAAGCTCTTCTTGGAACTTCGGGTTTATGACATCATAGGGCGGAGAAACAACTTTTCCTATATCAACCTTTTCCTTGTCATAACGATAACCTCGGAAAGGAAGGATATTTACCATTAGATTAAATAGCGTTCTGACTTAAATTATTAATCCCAAAAACTATTACAGCAGCGCTTGTCCTTGTCTGAAAGTCATGGGAGAACGAATCTGACTTCTAAAATTCGAGATGTAGTTTTGGATGAAACTCGGTAGATATAATTTGTTTATAGTGGGATCGTTCATAAGACTTTCCGGATCATAACTAATCCCGCCACCGCAACCTGATTCCTGTTCCGTGGCGAGCCTCCACTCCACCATTTCGTTCTTCTTCACTTTCTGTTCGTGTATGCCTTCTTCACCTATCCTCTCCTCTCCGGTGTTCTTGTCTATTATCCAGTACTCCCAATACTTCCTTTGACCCGTTTCATTGTCCATCTCCCCGTCCTGCCTCCCGTCCATCGAGGTCATGTATCCTGTATCGAACTTCTTATCGTGTTTGGTTTCGACTTCCACTCCGCTCGAATCCATCGCCTTAACGGTCAGACTGTAAACAGTCTCCTCTCTCCCCTTGTTTTCTATGAATATTCGCTGGTATGTCCACTGCCTGTTGAAGAAAACCGGGTTTTCGTATTTAAGGTTCGTGACTTCCGGTTTTAACTCGTTAGAATGCATTGGTTCGGTTTCGTATTCTCCGTTTTCGTGAAATCTGTATTCTGCCTTTATGGTTTCCTGTCCTTCATTCTTCAATTTAGCTGCAAGCAAGTAGTCTACAATTTCCCTTTTAAATGCCTCCGCATAATCCTTCAGATATTCTTCCTTCCCTTCGTCTTCTTCGTCGTCCTTATCCTCCTTGTATTTGCCTTTCCTCTTTCTTGGTTTTTCCTTTTCGAGCTCTTCGTCTAACATCTTTTCGAATATTTCTAAGAATTCATTCTCATCTATTTTCTTGTTCTCAAAGAACTCACTGTAAAGTTCCGAAAGAATTTGAAAATCCCAACCCCCGTCAAATCCTGATAAGAACCCCATACTCAATAAAAACATTTTTAAGATTTAAATAATTTTTAATTTTTAGAAATCACACCGATCTGAATTTGAATCCGTAGAGAACGAGACCTGTTTCGTTTTCGGTTCTTATCTTTCTGAAGCAAGACTTTAATTTCATTCCTATTTTAACGTCCTTCGGGTCGCAGTCAACTATTTGTGAAAGGACTTTCGCTCCTTCCTCAAGTTCCACTATCGCGATTATGTAGGGGATGTATTCCCTGAATCCTTCGGGAGGAACTCGTATGATCGTATAGGAATGGACCTTCCCCTTCCCTGAGAATTTGATCTCTTTCATATGTCCTCCCCTCCTGCAGCCCGGGCATATAATCCTGGCTGGGTAAAAACTCTTTTTGCAGTGTTCGCATCTCGAGCCTATGAGCTGATACCTTTCCTTGAACCTTCTCCAGTGGAACGGAACTGCGAATTCTTTCGCCATAATCATCAACTACCTATTTCTTGATAATATGTGGACCGTGGCTGTCGCGCCGGATCCGCCAACGTTATGAGCCAGACCTACCTCCGCATTTTTGACTTGGCGTTTTTCAGCTTCGCCCTTCAGCTGTTTCACGATCTCGACTATCTGGGCGACTCCTGTCGCACCTACGGGATGGCCTTTCGCTTTCAAACCCCCGGACGTGTTCACGGGGATCTTCCCTCCTGTTTCTGTCACACCTTCCTCTATCAGCTTCCCTCCCTTTCCTTTCTCTGCGAATCCCAGGTCTTCGTAAGCGCATATTTCTGCAATGGTGAAGCAGTCGTGGACTTCGGCGAGATCGATATCCTTTGGCGACAGTCTCGCTTGCCTATACGCTTCCTTTGCAGCGTAAACAGCTGCATCAAGCGTCGTGATATCCCTTCGCGAGAAAAGGCTTAGCGTGTCAGAGGCCTGGGCGGAGGCCTTGACGTAGATCGGAGTGTCCGTGTATTTCCTAGCTAAATCAGCAGGAGCGAGTATGACTGTCGCCGCCCCGTCAGTTATAGGGGAGCAGTCCAGTAGTCTCAGAGGATCTGCCACCATCACGGATTTCTCAACATCCTCTACCGTTATCTTCTTTCGGTATTGTGCGTAAGTATTATGAATCGCGTTCTTATGGTTTTTAACGGCGATAAGAGACAGTTGTTTCCGGGTGGTTCCGTATTCGTGCATATGCCTTCTCGCTATCAATGCATATATCCCGGGGAAAGTCGCCCCGAAATAAGCTTCTGTTTCGTAATCCATCGCTCCGGAAAGAGCGGTGGTCGCTTGGGGACCGTAAACATCCGTCATCTTTTCTACCCCGCCAACAGCAACGAAATCATGCATGCCTGAGGCGACCGCCAGATACCCGACCCTCATCGCCAATCCTCCTGAAGAGCACGCCCCTTCGGTCCTTATCGCCGGTATGGGGTTCAGCCCGAGGTAGTCTGCAAGAAGTCCGGCTCCGTGCTCTTGCCCGGCAAACAACCCGCCGGACATGTTCCCTCCCACAACTAATTGTATATCCTCGCCGGAAATCCCTGCATCTTCGACAGCCTTTGTCCCGGCCTGTACGGCAAGCTCCTTCAGGCCGAGGTTCCAGTGCTCGCCGAATTTAGTCAAGCCTATCCCTATTATCGCTACGTTTCTTTTCGGTTTTAATTCACTCATAAATTCACGCCCTTTATCTTCCTCCTGAATTTAACGTATTCCGCGTAATCGATATATTTCGAATTTTTGACCATCCCGTCTACCGAATTCTCCTTCATTCTTTTTTTCTTTATCATATCTGTAACGACCAGGGAGAACGAATCCGATCCGGCTCCTGACCCGAATGACGTCGCAAGTATCCTGTCCCCTGGGTTTGCGGTGTCAAGTATCCTAGCCAGGCCTATCAGAGTGGAGGCGGAATACGTATTTCCTATCTGCGAGACCAGCATGCCTGTCATCATTTTCTCCTTGGGAATCCCCAGGACTTTAGCTGCGGTCAGCGGGAACTTCATGTTGGGCTGGTGGAAAACGAAGTAGTCAAAATCATCAACCGTTTTTCCTATCTTTTTGAGCAGGCCGTTTGTCGAGGATATCACGTGCCTGAAATATGCTGGCTCGCCCGTAAAGCGACCGCTGTGTCTTGGGAAATCCTCGCCTTCCCTCCTCCAGAAATCAGGCGTATCCGTGGTGAAGGAATACGTATCCTCTATCTTCGCTATCACGTTTTCCTTTCCTATTATATACGCTCCTGCTCCTGCAGCGGCCGTGTATTCCAACTCGTCTCCTGGCCTCCCCTGCGCTGTATCAGAACCTATCGCCAGCCCGTATCTCATCCTTCCGGATTCTATCATCCCCATGCATATTTGTATGCCAGCGGTTCCGGCCTTGCAGGCGAATTCAAGATCTGCGGCGGTTAATTCGGGGGTCGCGCCTATCGCCTCCGCCACTATGGAAGCAGTCGGCTTGACGATATAAGGATGGCTCTCGCTCCCTACGTAAACCGCTCCTATTAGCTTCGGGTCTATACCGGCTATTGCTAGCGCATGCATACTGGCTTCAATGGCCATAGTCGCGGTATCTTCGTCCTGCCCCGGAACGCTCTTTTCCTCCAAAAGGGTTTTGAGCCTCTCCGGATCAGATCCCCATATCTTCGCTATGCTCGCTGACTTTATCCTCCACTGGGGAACGTATGCTCCGTAACCTACGATTCCTACGCTCATGATAAAACCTTATTAAATAAGGAATACGTGGGTTTTAAATATTTTAACCTTTGTTCGACAATCGTGGTTTTGGGATTTATGCAGATAATTTTAAATAAACGCCAAACATTTATCCATTTATGGAAAATGGGAAGGGGGTTTTGAAAAAGAACTACTGGGTATTTCTTTTGATAATCATATTCCTTTTGGCCCTGTATTTACGTGCGATCCCTGGAACGAAACTCGAATACCCACGGTTACAGGCGATTGATCCCTATTTCTTCTTCAGAATGGGGGAGTATATAATAGAACACGGGGAACTTCCAACACAGGACTATCTTGCTCAGTGGGGAACCACACCGGGAGGTCCTGATAGGACTACAGAGCATTTGGTCACATTCTGGGCATACCCTATCATGTACTTCATCCTCTATCCCCTTTTAGGGATTTCATGGTACTGGGTAGGTGTATGGATTCCGGCGTTTTTCGGGGCGCTTCAGGTTTTCTTCATGTATTTCCTGGGGAAAGAATTATTCAACTCCAAAAAAATAGGTTTGCTGGCAGCGGCATTCCTTGCGTCTGTCCCTGGTATTCTTTACAGGGTATCCGCGGGGTTTATTGAAAAGGAACCGATATCGGGCGTGTTGATGGTGTTGGGACTTTATTTCCTTGTGAAAAGCTTCAAGGTCAAAGAAAAGGAAATTATAAGGGATATTCCATGGAAATACCTCGTATTCCATCCATTCTCGATTATCCACAGAACGAGTCTTGAAGAAGAGAGGGTAAAAACGATAAAAACTATTGCTTACGGTATCGTTTCTGGACTTTTCTTCGCACTGATGGCAGGTGCATGGGGTGGCGTTAGGATTCCGCTGATTATAATAGGGCTTTTCGTTATAGTTTCCCTTCTGCTCAACAGTTTTCCGAGAATCCTCTTTTATTCCCATATTCCGATGTTCATCACATTCTTTCTGGTATCGAGGGTTTTCGGTGGTATTTCACCAAGCATAAACTCAGTGGAGGTTGTCGTTAATCTCGCTGCAATTGGCCTTCTTTTGATTAGATACGCAGTAGAGAGATTTAAAGTGGTTAAAGAAGAATACATGCCTTATGTGGTTCCCGTTTTCTTTCTTGTAGGGCTTTTTGCCCTGGGCATCGCTTCATATGTATACGTGGATCTCGGGGAATGGGTCGGGGGAAATATAGAAAGGATAACTAATCCCCTGACCACCGGTGTTATACCTTCAACCGTTGCTGAGTCACAGACAGCAGGTAATTTCTTGCGAAACACCTTATCGACCTTCGGAACTGAATACGCCGTCAAGGCGTTTCAATGGCCTGCCTTTCTCGTTTACCTCTCTGCCATATACTTTTCCGCGTTAGGCATAATCCTGATGTGTTATGAATTCGTGTTCAAAAGAAGGGGCCTTGAATACATACTCGTTGTGGTCATGTTCATCTCGAGCATGATGCTTGCAATGGGGGCCATGAGGCTCGCCTTCGTGTTCGCTTTTCCCGTTTCTATAACAGCGGGTTATTTCCTGATAATATGGGGGAAATATTTTTTGGAAGGAAGCAGGAGGTTCGTGAAGGACAAAGGCTACCAATACCTGAAAATAACAGGCGGCGTTTTTATCGGTTTGGTTGTATTCACGAATTTCGCATCAGGCTGGCTGATGGCGAACGGGATAGGCAGTTCGCTCACGAATGAATGGTATGAGTCTTTGATCTGGCTCAGGAACAACACACCTGAGGATGCGGTTCTGCTTGAATGGTGGGACTTCGGGTGGTGGTTCCAATACGTTGCAAAAAAAATAACGCTTGTTGATGGTGGCTATCACAGCCGCAGGCCAACTCAGGATGTCGCGGTTTTCTACACCAACCCGTTATCTGACGATAGTCTGAACTTCCTTAAAAAATACGAGGTGGACTACGTCATGGTCTCGCCTGACCTCATATCGAAATTCGGGGCCATGTCGAAGATAGCAAACTGGGGGGCGAAGGTAGACGTTCTGCCCATTTTTAATTTGATAAACAGCTACCAGGAGGGGGATAAAACCCTGCTCGAATATTCAGGTGGTGGGCAGACCGTACTCGTCGCTTATTCCATGGCAGGCGAAGGGGATACGACAACTTTGCGGAATGTAACGGCCATCATTAAAACACCGCAAGGCCAGGCTTATGTGAAGAATATCGGAATAGGTAACCAGATCATAAGGAATGACAAACCAAATTCCATACCAGGGATGATCTATTTCGCTGGGAACGCTGTGATATACGCCCCGGAAGCGGTTGAGGATTCTGTTTTCGTCAGGCTTTACCTTTTTAATGGAGCTGGGATGGAAAATTATTTCGAAAAGGTCTACGATAAACTAGGGATGAAAATATACAAGGTTCGTTATGACAACTTCCCCGAGAACATAACCGGGGATTACATAGACATGGTAGACCGCTGATTCTCTAGATAAAAAAGAACGCTGCTGTGCAGATTATTATCTCGAAGGATATCAATATCGCTGTTATCTTCCATTCTTTCATTGGCTTTATCTTCATGACCACGTGGGTTAGTGAATAGATTTTCTTGTAAGGGGGGCTTAACGTCCCGTCCGCTTGCAGATCGCCCAAGCTCCTCGCAGTGAATTTCGATCGGAGTTTGAGGAGGGCTTCTATTATCCACGGCGTAAAGATGATGATTCCGAATTTCTCTATGTTTCCTATTATTATGATTGAAACGAATGAAGCCCCTATCAGATATGTCAGAGAATCGCCCGGAAGGAACTTCGCTGGGTACCAGTTCCATTTTAGAAAGGCAAGCAGGGAAAAAGACAAGGTGAACGCTATTATGCTAGCCTCCATCCGGCCTAGCATGAAAGTGTAGAGGCCAAGGAAGAACATTGAAACGAAACCGAGTCCTGCCTCCAGCCCGTTCATCCCGGCAAGCATATTCGTCACGTTGCTCACGACTACGACAGCTATTGGTATCAAAAGGAGGGGGTAAATTATTCCGAAATCTATTGCTCCGATTAAAGGCAAGTTCATCACGCTCGTCCCTGCCATTATAGCCATCAACGGGATGGCCGCAGGCAAGGTGAGCAAAGGTTTCTGCCACTGCTTAAGGCCTATCCTGAAGTCTTCAATGCCCTTGTTATTTTTCGGTCTCTTGGTAATGTTGAGATCATCCAAGAATCCTATGAACGTGATTATGATTATCGAGCAATACGCCGCCAACAGATAAGTCAGGTTTATGGGCGAGTGGATGAGAAATGTGTTTATGCCTATGAAGAAAAATCCACCCAACAATACCCCTGATATGACCAAAACCCCTGCTGATGTCGCCATCTTCGGCCTTTCCATTTTCTGGTGGTCAATCCCGACCATCCTGGCCCTTTCCAAGAATTTCTTCATGCTCGGTGCTAGGGAAAACACGGTGAAGAATGATATCAAAATAGCGAAAATTATCGTTAACATACGTAACACTTTTGATTTTTTGATTCGATGATTATTAAATTTTTAGATGAACTGCAATTATTTTGATGTTGTTCACACAAACTGAAGCCAAACGAAGATCGCATAGATTACAAGAAGTATGACTCCCTCGGCTCTGGATAGCTGCCATTTCTTTGACATGAGCCATTTCGCGCTCATGAAAAGCAGGAGGAGCACGTTAACGAGGAGCATTATTGGTATTACTATTGTGAGTATCTTTGCCGTGACGGGTACCGTGGATATTAAAGAAGTTGTCCCAAGCACCATGACGTTGAACATGTTCGCCCCGAGGATATCGCCTATGGATATCCCCACCATTCTTTTGAAGGCTGCTGTTATTACCACAGCTAGCTCGGGGAGGGATGTTCCAATCGCAACAGCTATAATCGCAATGAGTATTTCAGGCACGCCCCAAATAATTGATATGTTTATTGTGGATTCTATAAGAAGCCTGGCACCTACAACAATAAGCCCTCCACCAAATATCGTGAAAACGATGTATTTTGCTATCCTTCCTTGATTGTTGTACTGTATTTTGGTTTTTTTCTTCTTGGTCTCTGATTCCGTCCCTTTTCCCCTCTTGATCATGTTTCCCATGTAAGCGGCAAACAGAATGATCAAGGCCAGTCCTTCGTACCACACAAGCCCGTCAATAAGAAGCAGCGAGAGAATGAGAAGGTATATCAGGAGTATATAGTTCAGCCTTAATACATCCCTGTTTGTGGCGAGTGGGACGAACACGACCGCGAGTGCAAGTATGAGCGCAGAGTTTGCTATTATTGAGCCCAGTGTTGTTCCGATAGCTATGTCAACCACGCCAGAGAAGGCGGACATTATAGAAACGGACAGTTCCGGTAGAGTCGTGGAGAAAGCCACCAGGGTTAGGCCGATCATGAAGTTCGAAACGTTAAGGAGACGGGCTGTCTGGGAGGCATATTTCACCACAATGTCCGCTCCCTTTATCAGAAGAGCCAACCCTGCAATGAAAAGCAAAACATACGCTAAAATCATATCATTCCCATGGTTTCTCCTTTATAATTTTATTTTTGATCCACATAATAATCAATACCGTGCTCGAAACTAGGATTATTTCCCCCCATTCAATCAAAGCAAGTGGAGTTGTTCCGAATATGGGCTGAAAGAAGGGGGTGTAGATGATGATTATCTGTAAGAGTATGGAGATCGCTATTGCTGTTATGAGTTTTTTATTGGAGAACACGCCCAGTTTATATTTCATCCTGACTGATTGAACGCGGACCATCTCGAACATAACGACAGTTGTGAATGCTATTGTCACCGCTTTCGTCCCGCCTGATGGGAGGTTAAGGGCGAATAACAGAAGGGTCCCCACGCACATTATTATTCCAACGGTTGTTATGTCAATGGACATCCCCCTTGTCAATATCTTCTCCTCGGGGTCCCTTGGCGGCCTGCTCATTATCCCCGGCGAAGGTGGATCGACGCCAAGAGCTAGCGCAGGCAACCCGTCTGTCAACAGGTTTATCCATAATAGCTGTATCGCTGTTATGGGGATTATGATGGAAAGGGTAGAGGGGTCCTGGAAACCTATCAGGATCGCGATGAACACTATCAGAACTTCGCCCATGTTGCTTGACAACAAATATTGGATAAATTTCTTTATATTGTCGTATATTGATCTCCCTTCATGGACCGCCCTCACGATTGATGTGAAGTTATCGTCTTTCAATATCATATCAGATGCTTCTTTCGCGACGTCCGTTCCCTTTATCCCCATCGCTATTCCAATGTCGGCCTTTTTCAGGGCCGGCGCATCGTTAACCCCGTCCCCTGTCATTGCTATGATCTCCCCTCTCTTTTTGAGGGTATCGACTATTCTGACCTTGTGGAGGGGGTTAACCCTTGCGTAAACAGCGATGTCTTCCACGATTTTCTCGAACTCCTCATCCGACATCGATTCCATCTCAGGTCCTCTCAGTACCCTGCTTTTCTCCTCCATCAAACCAATTTCTTTCGCTATCGCGACAGCCGTGTTCTTATGATCACCTGTTATCATCACGACCTTTATTCCAGCTTCTTTACATAACTTTACACTTTCAATTGCCTCCTCCCTCGGAGGATCCATCATCCCCACGAGTCCGAGGAGCGTTAACCCTTTCTCCGCTGATTTCTTGTCTCTTCGTTCCATCTCCTTGTAGGCTATCGCAAGAACACGCAAGGCCCTGTTGGTCATTTCATGGTTCTCTGACAAAATCTTTTGCTTCCACTCTTTGTTCATTTTTTTGACCTTGCCTTCGATCATTATCTTCTCGCAGAGTTCCAGGATGACTTCTGTTGCTCCCTTAACGCAAGATATCATTTTTCCCTCAGGGGCCGAGTTTATTGTGGTCATCATCTTCCTTTCAGAGGAGAATGGTATTTCCTCCACTCTCCTGTATTTCTTTTCTAAGTCTGCCTTGTCAAATCCGATTTTCTTTGCCGCAACAACTATCGCCCCTTCTGTGGGGTCGCCTATTATATCATGCTTCTCGTTCATTTCGATGGTCGCGTTCGTGCACAATGTCCCTGTTCTCAGGAGCATGGAAAGTGTTTGCCTCGTTTTGGAATCGATTTCCCTTTTGTTCAAGAGGAATTTCCCCTCTGGTTTATACCCTTCTCCTGTAACTTCTATCTTTTCGTTAGGAGACCATATCCCGCTTATCATCATCTCGTTCTTCGTGAGTGTTCCGGTCTTGTCAGCGCATATGATGGTTGTTGAGCCCAAGGCTTCGACCGCAGGGAGTTTCCTTATCAGGGCGTTATGTTTTGCGAGCCTTTGTAGGCCTAAAGCGAGGGTTATGGTCAGAACAGCGGGGAGGCCCTCTGGGATTGCGGCGACTGCAAGGGCGATCCCCGTTATCACCATCATGATGATAAGGGATTGTGTTATGGGCTGTCCTGTGAGCGGACCTCCCCTCATCACGCCTATTACAACAACGGCAATGCATATGACAAGGATTATAACACCCAGTCTCTTCCCGAAAACGTTGAGCTTTCTCTGGAGGGGAGTTGGTTCTTCCTCTGTCTTCTGGACAACCTTTGCTATCTTCCCTATTTCAGTCCTCATCCCCGTTTCTACAACCACGCCCATGCCCCTTCCATAAGTCACGAGTGTCCCTGTGAAAGCGAGGTTCTTTCTATCCGCTAGCGGAACGTTTTTCATAGCTCCTGAGTCTTTAGAAACAGGAACCGATTCTCCTGTAAGGATTGCCTCGTCTATTTTCAACTCTGATTCCCTTATTATCCTGATGTCCGCGGGGACCCTGCTCCCCCCTTCGAGAAGGACTATGTCGCCAGGGACGAGAAGTTTGCTTTCGATTCTTTTTTCTTTCCCTTCGCGTATCACAACAGCCTCGGGAGACGTTAACTTCTTCAGGGCCTCTATCGTCTTCTCCGCTTTGTATTCCTGCACGAAACCGAAAATCGCGTTGAGTATAACTATCACTATTATCGCGATTGCATCGATCACCTCTCCTACTAAGGCTGAAAAAATAGTGGCTGCTATTAATATGAGTATCAAGAAGCTCTTGAACTGGGAAACGAATATCTCTATCCTGCTGATGCCCTTTTCCTTCCTTAGTTCGTTATACCCGAATTTTCTGAGGCGGGATTCTGCTTCCCCTCCCTCCAGACCCATTTCGGATGTTCGCAACCTTTTCAATACTTCCTTTGATTCCAGTTCATGCCAGTTGGTGACAGAAGACGTCTCCATAATTATAAATTGTCCATTCTACCTTAAATCTCAAAAAATAAAAGAATGGGGGTGGGCTTAAAAGCCCGGTATCATGCCTGGCTGGAGCCCGCCGAAAGCCGCCATCATCGTCGCAAAGAAAGCTGCAAAGATCGCAACTCCTATTACCAATGGTATCACCAATGCTATTATTATCGCGAACGCTGCCTTGCCTCCTGTTATCTCCTGGTATTTCACTATGCCCATACCTGTTAATATAAAAGACCATATGGCTGCTATAGTGTTGACTAAAGGTATCCAGCCTAACAGGTAGTTTGGGGTACATCCGTAAAAAACTGATTTCATTGTCTGCTCTATGCCTTTTCTCGCCCCCACTACATACACCCAGAGGTGAAGCCATAATCCCCAGATAAATGCTCCTATGACTAACCCTACGTAACCCGCGGCCAAGCTCATCACAAATATAGATGGTGCACTGACAAAGCCTGCTGCTTCAGGTGGTATTGCTCCAGTCGGTATAAAGCTGAATGCGAAACTCGTCCAAAAGACCGCCATCACTGCTCCAAGAACCGATACTATTATCCCTAGAACCAGTAGGTACTTGAATGCATCGCTGAATGTCGTTGTTTTCTCATTGTCAAGGCTTTCTCCAGGTGCTGTCAGAAACGAAATCCCCTTTTTTATATACTTCATCAAATTTCACCTCAAGAAATAATTGTGTTTCTGGTTTAAATTTATTCCTTTTTGAGTCTCATGATCGCTTCCGCGATGTCCTTCGTTTCCTCGAGCATCGCCTTCGCTTCTTCTGTCGAGACTCCTGCCTGCTCTGCAACCATCTCCGCGTCCTCTTCGTTTACCCCCTCCCTCGGCCTCTCCGATATCTCACCGGTTATCTGGAAAGTTTCCTGGCCCATCGCCTTAACCTTCGAGACCTGCGGATTTGAAATCACGATCTCCTTATCCGGGGTTTTGATTATAACCTCTTCCGCGTCTATCTGAGACATCTGCATGCCCATCTGCTTCATCATGCGCTCCATCTGTTTGGGGTTGATTTTCATAATTATCAATAATAATTCGGATTTCTAGTTTAAAAATTGTATTGTCTGAAACTTTTATTTTCCAATCTATACTTTTGGATAACGAAATGGTTTTATTGTTAAGTGCGCAAATCTCAATATGCTTTTTCAGATTCTCGATGTGGACTACACGCTGGTTGATGAGAAACCGATAATAAGGATTTGGGGGAAGGGGGAAAACGGCGAGACTGTTTGCGGTTTTTTCGAGAATTATGAGCCGTATATTTACGTTATGGGGAAAGAGGTGGAGGATGGTGTAAAAGGGGAAAACAACGTTGTAAGGATCGAAAAGGTCAAGAGGTTTCTCCCCTTGGGTTACCAGACAGAAATGAAAGATATGTATAAGATAACCTTGAGGAATCCCGCCAAAACTCCGGAGATAAGAGACCGCTTGCTTTCAAGAGGGTTCAAGGTTTTCGAGGCAGATATCCCGTTCAAATACAGGTTTATGTCAGATTTTGGTTTGGGGGGAATGGGATGGATAAAGGTCGAGGACACGAACGGGGTAACAACAAACACCGTGAACACTGATAAAAAAATCAAGATAAAGGATATCAGGAAGGTTGAAAATGAGGGGTTGGCTCCATTGAAATTTCTGGCGTTGGATATTGAATGCGTCTCTCTGAGAGGAGGGGAAATGCCAGAAGGCAGGAAAGACCCAATAATCATGATTTCCATTGTGTTCAACGAACCTTACAAAGGTGGGAAGAACCTTGTACTAAGCACCAGAACAGATAAAGACGTTGTATTTTTCGAGGATGAGAAAGAGATGTTGAGGGGTCTCATAAATATCATAATGGATTACGATCCCGACATCATAACCGGCTTCAATATAAACAACTTCGATATTCCCTACATACTAGACAGGATGAGGGAGAACGAGATATATGCGAGTTTCGGTAGGTGCAAAAAACAGGTGACGAAAAAACAAATTATGAGTAGGTTCAAGATCAACATAGCCGGAAGGATAATGGTTGATTCCTTTGAGATAGCCAAAAGGGATTTCTCGTTGAAAAGGTACAACCTAGACACAGTGGCCGGGGAATTACTCGGGGAAAAGAAAGAGCCTGTCAAGCGTTCGCAGATAGAAAAATTCTGGAAAGGGGATCAGGAAAAATTCAGACTTCTTGTTAATTACTCAAAAAAGGATTCTGAACTCGCGATGAATCTTATATTGAAACTAAACCTTTTGGATAAGTACATCGCGTTGTCAAAGGTTTCCGGGACGCTCCTTCAGGATATACTTGATTCCGGGGAGACGACGAGAATCGAGAACCTCATCTTGAGGGAATTCAACAGAGAGGGTTTCGTCCTTCCCTGTAGACCGGACGGCTCTGAGGTGGGAAGAAGGGAGAAATTGAGAAGGATTGAGCTTAAGGGGGGGTACGTGATAGAGCCGGAGAAGGGTTTGCATTCAAGTGTGCTCGTCTTTGATTTCAAGTCAATGTATCCTTCTCTTATAAGAACGTTCAACATATGTCCCACCACCTTGATATTGGGAGACGACATCGAAGGTTCGGTGAAATCCCCTTCAGGAGCGAAATTCGTCCCCGAGAGTAAGAGGAAGGGAATCATACCAAAGATACTGGAACAATTGATGAAGGAAAGGCAGGCTGTGAAGAGGGAGATGAAAAGGGGAGATGAATCAGAAGGTATGAAGGAGATGAAGGCAGAAGAGTTCGCATTAAAAATAATGTCCAACGCCTTCTATGGACACTTCGGATACCCTCGTGCGAAAATATATTCGCTGGACATTGCGAACTCCATAACCGCCTTCGGAAGGGATACCATTAAGAAAACCAAGGAATACATAGAGAAAAAATTCGGGTATAAGGTGGTTTATGGGGATACGGATTCCGTTATGGTTAAGGTTCCATTCGAAGACCTTGAGAGCATAAAAAAAGCGGGAGAAGATATATCCAAGAGCGTTACGTCTGTTCTCAAGGGTATAATGGAACTGGAATTTGAAAAGGTTTTCAAGCGATTTCTTCCGCTCACGAAGAAAAGATATGCTGCCTGGTGCTTTGAAATCGGAAAGAATGGATGGATCGAGGGAATGGAGACGAAGGGTATAGAGACCGTCAGAAGGGATTGGTGCGATCTTACATCTGAGAGCATAGAAAAGGTCCTTGAAACCATCCTGAAGAAGAATGACATCAAACTCGCCGTGGAATATTTCAAGGACGTGATTGATGATGTGATTGCAGGCAAGGTCCCGATACGAAAGCTAATCATCACAAAAACCATGACGAAAAGGGCGGAGGGTTATGTTGGTATTCAGCCGCATGCCGAACTCGTTAAGAAGATAAAAAAGCGGAGTCCGGCGGAAGCGCCTGGGGTTGGGGATAGGATAGAGTATGTTATAATAAAGGGTTTGGAACTGCTTTCGAAAAGGAGCGAGGACCCCTTATATGTGATAGAAAAAGGCTTGGAAATTGATTCGAAATATTACATAGAGAACCAATTGCTTCCCCCTCTCGAAAGAATATTCATTGCTTTGGGAATTTCAAAAACAGAACTTCTGGGAAAGGGCAAGCAGATTGATTTGTTAGGAGCGATAAACGGTTTGAGTAAAAAAACGTACGAAGTGAAAGAGGTGGAGGATATTCCACTCAACGAGGTCAAAGGTTTTGTGTGCAAAAAATGTTATAAGACGTATCCCCTTCCTCCCCTGTCAGGGGTGTGCGAATGCGGGAATTCGCTTCTTTTCTCCTCCTCAAAAGGACCTGCAAAAAACATCATTGTCCAATAAGAGATGAAGTTTGATTGAACTTCACCGTGAATGTGAACCCTGAAATTTTGAAGGTGATTTTCGTGAAGTTCAAGAAGAAGAACTTCATTTAATTCTTTAGGAATCTCATGTGAACGTGAAATGACCTTCATTTCCTATGGATGTTTAAAGGATTTAATGTTGTCTATGTATGCTGGTTTTTAGCGTATTTCACAGGAAATGAGGGGGTTACCACATTATCCCGAAAAGCAACGGGTTCAGGCCTGAGAAATAAGCGATGGTTGGCAGGAGCAGGAAGCCCATGAGGTGCGTCCTCTTGATTCCAATGGAGATCGCCAGCAAACCCAAAAACATGCCTGTTATCGAGACCAGCAGACCGATAAGGCCAGAGAATACGAAGACTAGTGTTATTAAACCCAGGAAGATGAATGACATCATCCTCGTATAATTTATGTTCCTCATTCTGTTTAACAGGAATTTGCTTGCCTTTATCGTCAACAATCCAGAAATCAGGGAGGTTAAAATCCCCACAACGATGAGCAAATAGACATCAGCTAAAGTGAAGTAATCTATTATTTGCGAAATCATCCAGACCGCCCCTGACCTCGTCTTTCCTATGACATAGAAAACGATGAACGTGAAGAATATGTTGGAGGTGTTTATCCCTCCCAGTGCTATCAGGAATTCCCTCAGTTTTGCCCTGAGAAACTGCGATGCGATTATACCTGCTTGGGAAGAGCCTATTCCGGGGAGAAGCCCTGCAAGAAGTCCTGCTAACCACCCTGTCACGCTTCCCTTCAACCAGTCCCCTTGAACTTCCTTCTGTATTTTCTGAGGCGGGATCTTCACCCTTGTCATCACGCTTACCAAAACCGTGCTCATGCCGAAAAGCCCGGTCAGCGCAGGGAACATCACCTCTTCTGAAGGAAACGAATTGAGGGTTAATAAACCGAATATCCCGGCAAGAATAAATACGGATAACGCGTGCAAAGGTTTCCTTTCCGTGTATACCATCCATGCAACGACCGAGAGGAGGATTATGTGAATCACGGGTTTTATGGTAGTGTAAATCAGAGGGAGAAAGAAGAACAAAGCAGGCAGGCTGAAGACCGTGAGTAACATCACACCCAGACCGCCCATCGTAACGAGAAATATCGCCTCGTACCCCCTTCCCTTCAAGAGAAGCTTGTGGCCCGGAAGGACCGAAAGGACCGAATCCTCTTCAGGCGCTCCAAAAAGGATGGTGGGGATGAAATCGAAAAACGTGTTGGAGACCGCGAGGGAAACAACAAAGGCTAAGATTAATTGGACAGGAAGCCCTGTGAACAGGAAAGCCAAGGAAAAGGTGAGGGTGAAAATGGTGTTTGGGTGCAATCCTGGGATCAGGCCCGTGACAAAACCGAAGAGTATCCCGAGAAAAATGAAAAGCAGGATTTCGAGGAACATTATTAATTTGTTTCCAAGGGATATAAGAAATTAAGTTTAAACATTTGTTTAAACATCCGCCTGTTTTCTGTGGTCTTTCGGAACTACTGGAAGCCAGTACATCCGAAGGTCAAAATCTGGCAACCAGCTTTTTCGAGTGGCGATTGCCGTTGGTTTGTGGGAGTGAAAAATAAACTTGCGTTTAAACATATCTTTTTATAAAACTTTTGACAACTTTTTAATATAGGATTTTTAAGATTTCCATATGAAAGTTAAGGTCTTCAATCATGAAGGGGTACTTCGAATTCAAAATAAAGGATAAAGAAAAAATACGTGATGTTGGTTTTAGACTTAAAATTGCGGAGCGAATACCTGATGACTTGGAGGCTCGTGTAGAGAACGAAAATGGTTTTGTCAAAGTGACCTTACAGGGTGAGGAAAAAAGGGTAGGGGAATTCTACAATAAGCTCAAGGGGGAGTTATCGGGAAACCCTATTGTTTTTTTGGAATTGAAATCAATACCGGATACTATAATCAGAACAGAAAGATTTTTCCATAAATTAGAATGTGAACAACTGGGTAAATTTGTTGATGTTGGCCTTGAAATGAGAGATGCAATAAAAGAATTACCCGATAAAATAGCCAAGGCAATCAATGGTAAATAGATCCCATTTGTTTCAGTAATATCGGTTATATATTAGCCTCTAATGTCTTTAGTAATTCAGAAGCTACAAAAATTCTATATCTCTTCTTTCCTTTCTCGAATTCAGAATTTGAAGCTTTTTATGTATACTTTCGGAACTACTGAAGGGTTTTAAATAATCAACGTAAATCTTTTCTATGGTTGACGAATTTCACCTCTCGAAGAATCGGCTCGCGAAGGATATAACTGGCGAGATCGTCCTCTCAGAAAACCCTGAGCAGGTCCTGAAGAAATGGAGGGGGATTTTCGGCTTCTCCCAGAAGAAATTGGCGAATCATATAGGTATTACATCCTCTGTTATATCCGACTACGAATCGGGGAGGAGGAAATCTCCAGGGATAAACGTTATAAAGAGGTATGTGAACTCGCTCCTGAGTCTTGATATGAAAAGAGGTGGGCTAGTGATCAAAACCTTCACGCCCTCCATGAGTTCTTCGGCTCTTTCAAAAGCGATAATAGATATAAGGGAGTTTCCTAGCGGGGTTCCGATCAGTGAGTTTTGCAGGAAGATAAGCGCCTCCATCCTCACGAAAAGGGCGACTACGGAAAGGGAGATATATGGCTGCACCATAATAGATTCTGTGAAAGCGATATTGGAATTGTCGCACAACCAACTCATAGGTTTGTATGGAACAACAACCCAGCGTGCTTTGATATTCACGGGTTTATCGACGGGGAAAACTCCCATGGTTGCCATAAAACTTACGAACCTGCAACCTGGGCTTGTCGTGCTTCACGGTATAGACAAAGTTGATGAAGTTGCGATGAACATCGCAGAAGTCGAGGGCATACCTGTCGCATTGTGCAAGATAGAGATGATAGAGGATATTATAAAGAAGTTGAAGGATATCGAGTGATCAGAACTTCTTTATTTCACATTTTATTTCTTCCCCCACCTTAACCAGACCGTAACACCCTTCGTATGCAACCCCGGGGTAGAAGAGTGTTGTTTCACCTAGCTTATCGATCCCTCCGGCCTCGTGTATGTGCGCCGAAATCGCCAGCAGGGGTTTGTTCTTTTCTATGAATTCCCTTATTGTTTTCGATCCGACATGTTCACCGGTCTCGGTCTTGTCGAGATTCGTCCCGAAAGGTGGGTTGTGTGTCACAAGTATGAATTTGCCTTTTATGTCGTTGACCCCTTTATCGAGGGTTTCCTTTATCTCCTCTTCCGTGGGCTCGAATTTCGTGTTGAAGGGTGTGGCAGCTCCCCCAAAGCCAACGAACTCGAGACCCTTGAGTTTCTTCACCCTTCCATGGATGTTCACGTTATATTCATCCAACAGATCCAAAGTATCATATGGATCGTGATTGCCTGGAACGCAGAAAACGGGTTTCCCGAATGATAGTAGTTTTTGGAGGATCAATTCGGTTATGTCAACCTGCGAATATCCTTCTGGTGTGTTGAATACATCGGTGAAATCCCCCGGGCATATGACAAGGTCGAAATCGTGTTCTTTTGTTTTATCTACGATTTTTGAGAACTTTTCGAATTCTCCGTGTATGTCTGCGACTACCATTATTTTGAACATATTGATTCTTGAATGTTAAGTATATTAAATTTAATATAACAGTGTTATATCTTTCCGAACCTAACGCCCTCCATTCCATATTCAGCAAAGCTGTTCTCATCACTTGATATTATAACAACCCCCTTGTAATTCCTTGTCCAATTTCTCTTGTTCCTGGAGAGCCAAAAAATATCCGGTATTTCAGTTATTAGGTTCTCGAGGATCCCTTCTTCCGGTATAATTCTTTTCTTCAATATTTTCACAGCATCATCCTCGTTTATTTCCTTGCCCGGGGAATAGGCGATTATCCTGATGTCCTTTCCTTCCTTTGTTGTTTTTATCATGCCGAGTTTCTCAAACCCCGTTATAACATTTTCCGATTTCTCAGCGTTCGGGCTTATTATAAATCCTTCCATGTTTTCTTTCACTTTCATTGTTAGTGTGATTTTCGTTTGAATTGGTTTCGGGCTGTTATCGAGCGGTATGTCTGGCCAGATTGTCTGTTCCAGAAAGAAGCGGTTTTCCTTGAAAAAACCCTTCATTCCCAAAACGTCCCCTGCATTTACCTCCTTGTTTTCGGTCACGACCTCCGTTTCACCGGTCACGTCTTCTATAACGAACCCCCTTCCCGTCAGCTCCTTTACCCTTCCTATAATCGCTACTTCTGAAAAAACCTTTCTGCCTTTGTTTATCGAGACCGCCTCGATTTTTTTGAGCAGCTTTTCCCTTAAAAATTCGAATTTTCTGTTGCATATCTTGATGAATTCCTCGGTTGAGATCTTCCCTCTTACCGGCTCGTTCACAGCATGTTCTTTTTTTTCCGTCACACCGCTCTTGCTCTCGAGAATTTGCATGTAATTTTTCTCATTTATTTTTTCGAGATCTTCCGGGGAGAGCAAAACCCCCCTGTCCAGAAACATTCCTATGATCTCTTTTTTGTTCATAACCCTTTTATTTTGAATTAGAAATTTTAAATAAACTCCGTGCCGAAGGTCTTCTCTATTTTTTCAACGATCTCGTTTGAGAGGTCTATCTTTATTTCCCTTGTCCTCCCGTATCTCCCCTTTGAAACGACCTTGGCGTTCACCACCCCGAACACATCAAGTTCTGATATGAGGTCAGAAACCCTTCTTTGGGTTAGAGCTTTCAGGTTGTTCTTCCTGCAAATCTCGGCGTATAGATCGTAGATGTCTCCTGTTTGGATTCCCTTCCCTCCCCTTCTCCAAAGTCTGAGTATCGCGAGCAAAACACATTTCGATTGTCGTGGTTGGTTTCGGACGACCTCGATTGTTTTGTCCCTGTCGAGTTTTCTTTCAGCGATATCAACGTGTTCCTCGGAAACTTTCTCACTCCCCACCCGCTCGGCGATCTCTCCTGCAACCCTTAAGAGATCCAATGCCCTCCTCGCGTCTCCGTGTTCCTGCGCAGCCAAGGCAGAGCATTTCGCTACGACCGGGGGCGGGACAACATCCTGGTTGAATGCAAAAACAACCCTTTCCGTGAGGATGTCCCTAAGTTCGTTCGCGTTGTAAGGGGGGAAAACGATTTCTTCCTCTGAGAGTGAGGATTTGACCCGAGGATCGAGATTGTTTACGAAAGAGAGGTTATTTGATATTCCGATTATGGTGAGTTTCGCTTTCTTGAGCTCTTGGTTGATTCTCGTTAAATTGTAAAGGACGCCGTCACCTATCTTGTTCACCAAGGAGTCTATTTCATCCAGAACGAGAATAACACTTTGTTCCTCTGCATCTAGTATTTTGTAAAATTTCTGGTAAAGTTGATTTGTGGGAAGGCCTGTGAAGGGAACCCGCTCATCAAAATTTAGTTTTTCGATGAGCTGTGAGAGCATTCGATATTCTGTATCCGAGACTTTGCTCATCTTACAATTAATATAAATCACCTTGATTTTTTTATTCCCATTATTCATTGACGTCTCCAAAAGCTTCGAGGTTGTGTATTCCGCGCATAAGGATTTTCCTGTTCCTGTCTTTCCATAAATGAAGAGGTTTGATGGCCTTTCGTTTCTTAAAACCGGGGCAAGGATCATACCGAGCTGATTTATTTGTTCGCTCCTGTGGGGAATGTTGTTTGGAGTGAATTGTATTGAAAGAATATCCTTCTCCTTGAATATCGTTCTATTCTCCACGTATTTTTGGAATATCTGATTCAAAGAAATTTGCGCCATACTCTCCATATGAAATGGGGGTTTAAATTGTTTCCCCCCGACACCATGGTTTCCTGTGGAAAGGTATATAAAATTTCCAGTGGAAATTAATATAACAGTGTTATAA
>CBEVTC010000004.1:0-35620 GCA_965552715.1 uncultured archaeon
TTTTCGTTGTATTTATGACATTATGGGACAAAAATGTTCCATTTGGGACTGATAGCATGCCTAGTGTTTCGGAAAACGTCTGGCTTTACGTGAAGGGGAAACCTTACCTTCAAGAGGCCCTGGAGAAGGGGGTGGTGAATTATTCAGCTCTCGCCAGGGTGATAGATAGGGAAATGGGAAGGGGGAATTTCGATGCGGTGAAGGCCGCGCTCAGGAGGTTGAACGAGAAACTGAAAAAGGAGAGGAGGAATGTAGAGCAGAAGGTTCTGAAGGTTATAAAGGCTAGCAGGCTCGAGATGCGTGACAAGATTGCAGTTATAATATCGAACAGGAAACTTGACATCCCTGTCATAGCGGTTGCGAGGAGCGCGAGCGGTTACACGTATATCGTGGGGGAGGACGTGATTGAAAGAGCGGAACATAAGGATTTCCTTAAAATCCAAAAAAATCTCAACATGATAACAATTATAAGTCCTGAAAGCCTTGAGGACACGCCTGGCGTTCTCGCCTATCTCCTGTCTTCTCTCGCAGCTGAAAACATAAATGTTGTTGAGTTCGTTTCCTGTTACAGGGACACGCTTCTTGTTTTCAAGGATTCTGACATAACGAAGGCCTTCGAAATCTTATCGGAAAGGTTAAGAGTGTAAAAATCACCTAGTTTCATCCTCGATCCATTTCGTGTAATCTTTCGATCCTCCGATTATTGGGAGTGCAATAACTTCCGGGTTTTCGTACTGATGGGATTCTTTCATCCTTTTAATGAGCTTCCTCAGAACCTTTTTCTTGGTCTTGACTAGAAGAAGAACTTCGTCACTTTCATGTATCTTACCGCTCCACCAGAAAAAGGACGTGATGTCAGGAAGGATGTTCACGCACGCGGCTAACCTTTCCTTGATCAGGATATCGGCTATCCTTTTCCCCTCCTTTAAATCAGGGCACGTTATCAAAACGACGAGGTACATAATGCTAACCTATCACGGTTCCAACAAATTTTTTCCCGTATATCGCCTTTTTCATGTTACTGAAATCCTTCCCGTTCAGCACGATTGTTTTGATCTTGGTGTGCTCAAGGAGTTTCGCTGCAATGTGGTCCATTATGGTCAGCGGACCTGCCATGTGTTTTTTCACCTTTACCATTTCATAAAGTTCTTTTGCGCTCATTTTCTTTAACATTTTCGCATTCTTGTGTTTTTTCGGGTCCTTGTCGTAAATCCCCTTCACATTGGTCCCTATTATTATCAAATCCGCGTCGAAGAATTCAGCAGCCGCTACGCTAACAGCATCCGTCGTCTGTCTTAGGACGGTCCCTCCCATGACAACCACTTTCCCGGATCTCATCGCTTCTTCAAGGCGTTCTTTGTTTTTCACAAGTCTCTTGTATGCGTACTTCCAAAGGGCGGAAATCAGAATCATTGCGTTCATCCTCGTTCCCAGTATGCCTATGAAATCGAGCGTGTCTTCATCTGGTTTGAACTTCCTTGCTGCTTCTATGTAACTCTTCGCTATCTTCCCCCCGCCTGTAACGATTACTATTTTGTGTTTTTTTCTTTTGAGGTCGATGACGAATTTCGAGAACTTCTTTATGTAATTCACATCGGGAATCCCTTCGGGGCAGAGAACCGAGCCGCCGATGTCGAAAACTATCCGCATGCAAACACCTTGTATAATATATGTGTTTTTAGTATTTATTGTTCTACTTTTTCCTCAATCCGCGTATTTTCTTTCCAGAAGATGTCAATGATCTGAAAACCCTTCCCTTGTGTTGTTTTTCAGAAATCCGTTTCCTTTCCTTGTCTTTCGAAACGTTCGGGTTTTTCGGATCGAGGAGCACGACTTCAAACCATTCGTGTTGTCCGTCATCCCCGACGTAATAAGAATTTAGAACCTCGAGGTTAGGGAACTTCCTGGCGACCCTTTCCTCCCCTATCAGCTGGTTTGATTTACCTGCGGGGAAGAACCTTCCCATCTTCTTCGGGACGCGTCCTCCTTTGAATTTGGGTCTCTTCCTCTTCCCTTTCTTAACGCAAACCCGGGCGACAACGAATCCCTGTTTTGCCTTATAGCCGAGCGATCTCGCCCTGGCGAGTCTCGTTGGCCTTTTGAGTTTCGTGACTACCTTTTCCTTCCTCCACCTAATCAGCCTTTTCTTCCACACTTCCGCTAGGTTTTTGTCCTTTCGTATTTCGCTGAAATTTTTGATCATTTTACCACTTCACGAATGATTAGATATAAATAAGCATAAAAAGATATAAAAAGTTATAAATTCAAATTAACTTATAAGGGGTGTAACGTATGCATGCAGCAGTTAAAATAATAATAGGGCTGATCTTTATCCTAATCGGTCTGGGGCTGTTCGTTGATTCAGTATATCCACTTTTCGGTGGCTCTTCGCTAATACCCGGTGTTGACTGGCTAGCGAATTTTATAGTGGTTCTGACAGGCGTGATACCGATATTACTGATACTTCTCGGGCTGTTCATAGTGTGGCTTGAGGCAGACGAGTTGAAAACGGCGAAGGAATTCGAGGAACCTGTGGAAGAGAAGCCCGAGAAGAAGTAGATCACAGCTCGGTTTTATGGACTGAATAGTTTTTGATATATTTATCTTTTTTCTTTGGTCTTTCTCCTTTTTTCCGTGATGTTCTTGATTTTTTTCTCTATATCTTCGCTGTGTTCGATTTCAAGGGATTTCCTGTAATTCTTTATAGCGAATTCGTAATCCTCTATCTTCTCGCCTGCCTCGCCGATAAGGTTGTAACACCACTGCACAATGTACATGGAACCGGATTTCGAGAAATATTTGATCGCCTTCATTGCGAAATTTATCGTGTTGTTGTAATCTTCGAAAAAGAAGGAATGGTCGGCAGCGCACTTGTAAGACCAGCCGGCCTTGAAATTATCCCCGAGTTTTATGCTGTATCTCGCCGCATCCATCGAGAATTCTACCGCGCGCTTATCGCAGATTGATTTCGCAAGCCTGGCGGACTCCTGGCAAAGGGTAACGGCCTTCGAATAATCCTCCTCGTCGACCGCCATCTTCGCCTTCTTCACCAATTTCTCTATTTCCTTCTCTGTCCTCTTCCTCTCTTTCTCGTTCGCCTTTGACATAACAATAGAATGTTAACCTAATAATTCAAAAACTTTATTCGCTCACATTCCCAGCTGTTCCCCCCATTCCTCGTACCTTCGAATAGTCTTTTCGTCCACTGTCCTTCTAACCTTTGAGAAAGCGCGGTCGAAATCTTCCTTTGTAAGCGATCGGTAATTCATCGCGTATTTTTCGATCTGGGCGGGCGTGAGATCTTCGAGTTTCGGGTTTTGCTCCCTTACCATGAGCATTATCGCTTCCTTGCAGAGGTTGGCTATGTCCCTTCCGGAATACCCCTCGCTCATACTAGCGAGCGAGTTTATCGTGATTTCGGTGAGCGACACGCCTTTCAAATGTATTTCAAAAATATGTTTCCTAGCCTCCGGATCCGGAAGGGGGACGTAGATCCTTCTCTGGAAGCGGGAGATCATCGCATCGTCAAGATCCCATGGTTTGTTCGTGGCTGCTATCAATATGATCTTTTCACCCGGTTTCGTGGAGAAGCCTTCTATCTCCATGAGTAATTGTGAAACCACGCGTCTAGTGGATTCCTGAATGCCGGAATCCCTGCTTATCATGATGGAATCGAACTCGTCCATGAAGATTATCGAAGGCTGGCTCTTTTGAGCTTTTTCAAACAGCATGCTCACTATTTTAGAGGACTCCCCGAAGTATTTGGAAAGGAGTGTGGATGTCCTCGCTTCGAAAAACTTCGCCTGCAAGGTGTTGCTCGCTGCCTTCGCGAGCAGGGTTTTTCCTGTTCCAGGTGGTCCATATAACAGCAAGGTTCGCGGGGCCTCCACGAAATCCGGTTTCTTCTCCACCATTGGGAGTATTATCGCTTCCTTCACTTCGCTTTTAACCTCTTTCAGTCCCCCTATGTCATCCCACTTCACGGTGGGTTTTTCTGAGATAACCATGCTGTCTATCGCTTCCGTGGACTTCGCACGAGTGTATGGCGTGGTTGAGCGGATGACGTTGCTCATGGTTTCGTACTGTGAAGCTGAGTTGAAAAAAGATTCGGCGTATTCCCTGGGAGCGAGGTAAGCGAGCTTCCTGTAGATTAAAGCGGCTCTCTGATAGTGAACCACCGCCTGCTTAGATTTCCCCTCTGATTCGAGTTTTTTCGCAATATCGATCTCGTGCTGAAGTTGCTGCTTTAAAAGGGACTGCCTCAATTCTCCCATATTATCACCAAGAAAAAATCACTCTGTTTCCTTTTCAGCAGACTCCTCTGTTATCTTCTTCGCCTTCTCTCCTGCCATCTTCAAAGCGGTTTCTTCGTCCACTTTTTCAAGATCATTTATCGTGCTTATGAGTTCTCGCGATTCGTCATCTACCAGGACCTCTTCCTTCCCGAAAACCCTTTCGAGTTTTTCCTTGACCTTGTCCAGCCTTCCCTCTTCCAGCGCTTCCTTCACATCCTCGTCCGTCAAAACCTCGTTGAGCTTGTCCATGTCAGAGCTCAGGATATCCTTCGTTAGTTCTGACTCCTTCTCTGTTTTCTCCCGTTCCTTCATGGCCTGAACGAGCATGATGAGCTGGAGCTCACGGAGGAAATGCGAAGCTTCCATCTGCTTCGTTCGGGATTCGAGCCTCAATGCCTTTATCTTCTGCACGTTCAGCATCTTAAGCGTGGTGGGTTGCCCTTTCGCTTCTAGCATTAGTTTTTGTATTTTTTCAGCTATGCCTTTCAGATCATCCGAGATATTTTCGACTTCCTTCTCTATCCTCACTCTCTCCTTTAAAAGATCATCCTCTTTTATCGAAAAGACGTCCTTTCCGAACCTCGACATGATGAATTTCTTAAGATTCATAGTCCTAACCTTTCACTTTGATATTTATTTTGACGGGATTTAAATATAAAAGTATGAAGAAAGGGGTTTTGCTTTCTCTCGATGCTTTGGCTGCGATAAGCTTACTGCTCATGGTTTCTTTGTTCCTCGCGGGTATGTCATTCACCTACTCTTCCTCTGAGCTCCGCTATCAAAGGTATTACTACGCGGGTAAAGACCTGGCGAACATCCTCGAAGAAACGAAAATTCAGGCGGTTTCAGATATCGTGAATCTAAACGACTATGGATTGGGAGATGACGACATGAACAGGACGATTCTCGATGTAATAGGCTCTTTCTGGGCAGAGGGGAACCAGAGTTATGCGGAAAACCTAACGAAGGAGATATTCGAGAATGTCCTGAACAATACGGGACTGAGTTACGAGGTTCTTTTCGACGGGGACTCGATATATTCGAGCGGGGAGTATTCGGATTTCCTCGCGAGGCTCTCAACGATTGTTTCCGGTTATGAAAAAACCAGACCTGTTAACGGTTATATGGCGAAAGTCTACCCTTCGAAGGTGAGCAAAAGCAATTCGTATTTCCTGTATTTTGGGGGTTACGTTGGCGACGGGAACATAACGAAAAACGTAACGCTCCCAGTGGATGCGAACGTGACGAATGTTTACATGGAGATGAACGTGGGGAACAACTTCACTCTCTACGTGAATGGCAACTCCTTGGGGACGTACATCAAATCAGCTGTTAACTTCTCCGCGGACAACTGGACCGTGTGCTCCGAAACCGTCAACCCTTCTTACTGTTCGTATTTCACAGGAGGGAACAATTCGCTGGAATTAAACTTCACTAACAATGTAACCAACTACATAGGAGGGGGTTATCTGAAGATCATGTACAAAACCTCGGAGTTGACAGAAGGCGAATACGTTTACACAGGGGACACGAGAATCGGTAAATATTACTTCCCGGGCATAAGGGGCATAATCAACATTTATTCCTCATTTTACGTGCCGGGAACCCTCAATAACGTAACAAGTTACCTTCACTACAGGAGTAACTACCCGGTATACTTGACCATAGGTAACGTAACAGTTTACGAAAACAACACCACGGATGAAGTGGGTTTGGTTTTGAATGACAGTCTTCTTAATTCTTTAATAACGAGCCAAACCGGTAAAAACAAAACTGAATATCTGAGCAACGAGACCATACCCCTAAGGTTCGGGACGAAAAACATCACCTATATGTTGGGAGAAGGTGGCATGGCTGACATCGTCTTGATCACGGACAGGACGGCCAGCATGGATGATTGTGATGTTAATGCCAACTGCACGCCGGGTTTGTGCGATGCATCTTATCCATGCCGCGATAGAAGGGATTACGTCGCTCAAAGGGCTGACAAGAGTTTTATTAGTACGCTCCTCAATGTCTCGGGGAACCGTGTTGGTACGATAGGTTACGGGAAGAGGACGGGTAGTGTGTGTTCTTTCCGCGACCTGACCGATGACAATCAAAGCCTGCAGAGCAGGATAGACGATTACGCAAACGAGTGGTGCGGCTGGACTTGTATTTCGTGTGGTGTTGACGCCGCAACAAGGCTCATACTAGAGGATCAAGCCCTTTACGGTCTCAACAGAACGATATACGACAACAACACGTACGTAGAATTAGGCGACGCCGGAGGGAGATATGATTACTACGACATCACACATCAAATCAGCTTCAACATGAGCAGGTTTGTCAAGGCAAGGTTAAGCGTGTTCGGAAGGAACCTTTATGGAGGTAGCAGTATCCCTGTCAAAGATTACATGAACTGCATATACCTGAACGGGAAATATCTCGGGAGGATGTGTTACCCAGCAGAGAGTAATTATGACGGCTATCACGATTGCGTGTTTGACTTGAGACCCGAGTGGCTGAACAACGGCCAGAATACCGTCAGGATCACTTCAGGGACGGTTGACGGCTGTATGGAAACAGGAAATCAAGATGAGTGGGAATTCAAGGACGTGAGGATAATAGTCTGGGAACTGAACAACAAAACCGTTGACGCAACAAGCGTTCAAAACACAAGCGAGATGAACGTAAACGGCCAGAATGTCTTCCACTCGGGTTTCGTGAACCTCTGGGAGGTCTCACAGGACTATCCTAACCCAGTGGATTTCACATCTGGCTTCAATTCGAGCGCAAACACGTTCGGCTTCAACGCAGGGGATGACGGCTGGGACTGGGATCCCCAAGACAATTCAGGACCTTATGGGTACGATGACAACATAGACTACAACCATTTAGTTAACGGTCAGATCGAATTCGATGCCAGGACGGGTGCAGGCAACAGGAACGACTGTTCCGGTGATGACTGTTCTGGAGCGTATGGGATACAGGTGAACATCACGCAGGGTATATGGAACGCCATCCAAGCGGGTGATTCACTCGCTGTCTCCTTCTACTACTCTTGGGATGACAACCCATCGAATCCATTCACAAACTCTGATCAGGTATGGATAAAGGCAAGATTCTGGGACAGGTTGGGAGTTTCACACTACTTGGGATCTAATTTTGATACCGGACACAGCGGAGCTGATGGTGATCCTGAAATAGATACGCAGAATAACCCCGACACAAACTTCAACGGATTCTTCATAGGGAATGTCACGCAGTGGGTTGACGGTCCTGGTTGGTATTACCTAGATATCGGGGGCAAGCTTCGGGCAGGCGACAACGATGAATGGGGATACTTCAGGTTTGATGACATATCTATTGGTCTGTATAACAGCTCGTTGTTAACCCCCTCAACAGGCGTGGCCAAGAACGTGAGTCTGGATATCGATCTGAACGATACAAGAAAATCCGCCAGGCTTAGTTTCGAAGCGGATGATGTAAGTCCATACTTCTATGACTGTATATACGTCAACGGAAGGTTCCTGGGGAGGGTCAGGCATCAGGAATGGAACAGGAACAATACATGGCAGAATGTTTCGTTTGATGTCCCGATTTTCTGGCTGAACAACGGGACGAACAACATAACTTTCACAGGCGGAACAAAAGAGGAAGTTAGCACGGGGCCTGATGGTGGTTGTTTCAGGGCAGGGAGCAATGATTACTGGAGGTTCAAGAACGTGAATCTCGAACTGAACTACGCGAACGAGACTTACGCTTACAACAGGTTCAAGGGAATGCTCATCATGAGCGATGGAATAGCAAACACGAGGATAGGCGATTGCACTAACTGCCAACCTCCTGATCCCGGACAAGAAGCGGTCGACAAGGCATGCGAAGCCCATAATCTCTACAACATAAGCATATATTCCGTTGCCTTCGGATCAGGAGCCGACACCACAACAATGCAGAATATTGCCTGCTGCGACGATTGTAACAACTTCTACACGAGCAACGACGCAGATGAACTTCTCGAGATATACGAGAATATCGCCAGCGATTTCATCAACCTGAGTTTTGCAGCACAGGCCATTAACGTGAGCGGAAATATCAGCTGGAATAACACGCTGTTCACGGATTCCTACATAAGCTTCAACTACACACCGAACGTCCGTACGCTGGAATACGGAGAGATAACCCTGAACTTCGAGTCTCCGAGGTTGAGGGCTTCGACAGGTGAAACCATGATAACGGACAACACAACGGGGACGAAAGAGGGCTGGTTCATAATCCCGAGCAATACGGAAGTCGTGACGAAGGTTCTGGATTCGAAGATGACCTCGTATTCTTCCTACTACTGGACAGACAGGCTGTGGGTGAACTCCTCGAACACCCCAAACCAGAACTGGACAGGGGTTTACTGGCTGGGGAACTATTCGGATAACTACCAGATGCTCGGTGATCCGTATATCGTGCAGATCCCCTCGAACCTTCTCAAACCGGGCGGGAACAATTCATTCAAGATAGGGACCGGTTCGTATCCCTCCCTTCCGGACGGTTTGGGTGGCTCGCCGGATGACAGGGTTATCTACACGCTCGGTATAACTGGGATCAGCCTGACAACATACAGTGATATTTTCCCGAAGGCTAAGGGGTCGAGACCAACGATATATTACGATTCTAATGGGGACAACATACCGGAAAGTTCGATAACCGTGGAGATAGGACCTGATCCGGATGATGTTTTCGATCCTAATAACGATTCCATAGACAACGCATTCATGAAACTTATGAATGCTCTGAACTTCATAAATGATCTGAATCCGAATGTTGCCAACATGACTTACAACAGTTCTGGCCCGACCGGAGACGGTGACGGCTCGGACAACAATCCGATCGATCTGGAGATCACAGAAGAAGTTGAATTCAAGTCGGATTTCATATCCCAGATCCCGTCCATGTGGGGTCCGGCTATAATGGAGGTGAGGATATGGGGATAGTTAACTTCATGAAAGTTTTCATGGTGTTCCTTATTTCGCTTATGTTTATTTCGTATCCGGTAAACTCACAGGAAGGATCCCCTGAAAACGTGTGCATAGTATACTTCACAAACGTAGACTGCGCCAACTGCCAGATAACCGATGATTTCATTTTCAATGTAATAGAGCCTGAATACAACGTGAATTTCATAGTGATACAGTACGACGTATATGATCCTCAGGAAAACGGACCGATAGCGGACGAGTACGTGAATAATTACAATCTGCCCAATAGGATACCCTTGGTGCTTATGGGTCCAGATTACTTCTTTGTCGGGATGGATGACATCAGGGTTGGCCTCAGGGACGCGGTTGAATATCTCGTGACACAGGAAGGTAGCAATTGTCCTATGGCAGACGGGACGACCAAGCCATGGGAGGATATCGTTGTGGAAGAACTTCCAGGAAGTCCCCAGGTGACTGAAGTGCCTTCGGATGGAGCACCCGGAGAAATGCCTCCTGAAGATACCGAACAAAAAGAAGATGTTGATACAGGCGAGGAAGAGACAGAAACCTTCATACCGGATATTGGGGGAGCCATACAATCGATGATCAAGGATGTGGTTGAATCCGAAAACTTCTATGATTGGTTGATAGTCACGGCGGCGTTCATCATATTGATATTTGGGGTCAGCCTGCTCTTTGTAAGGAAGAAGGTCAAATAGCGGGAGTAAAGTGGGAGTATGGAGATAGATCGGAAATTCTACGTTTATCTTTCGCTCGTTGTTTTGGGAACGTTTGTTCTTCTCTGGTTTTCTTTCCTTCCCTCGATAGATTTCGTAGGGATTGATTTTATGAGGCTGGGTGATCTCGAGCATTTTGTGGCGTACGCAGTTTATGGGTTCCTTCTCCACAGGGTCTTCAGGTATTTTTTAAGCGGGAAAGAATCCGTTCTTTTGTCTATCGTGATCGGATCGCTCATTGGAGGGTTGTGCGAAACCATACAATATCTCCTCCCTTACAGGGTCGGAGACGTGATTGACTGGGGGTTAGACATACTAGGGTCTTTTGTGGGAGGATTCTTGAGTTCGAAATTTAAACCTTCTTCTTAAATAAATTAAAAACTCGGGAGTGATGCGCATGAAAGCCCCACTTTGTAATGTCTGCCTGAACTCGGATATATTGTGCATGGCATGCAAGAAGAAACTGGACGAAGGGAAGATAACGGAAAGTGATATCAAGGTTTCGAAGGTAATAAATGAAATTTCGAAAACCTTCAAGCCGTTGAAAGAGGTTGAGATAAAAAAGGTGATCGAGGGGGAGAAAATATCGGTTATCGTATGCAAGAAGGGGGACGGAGCGAGGCTGGTGGGGAAGGATGGAGTGATGATCAAGAAACTCTCGAAACTGGTTGAGAAACCGCTCAGGGTTGTGGAGGAGTCAGAGGACGTGAGGGAATTCATTCAGAATCTTGTAAATCCCATCCCGGTTATCGGATTGAACATAATATACAAACCGGAAAAAGAGGTTCTGAAGGTCATAATACCCAGGGGGAGGAAAATCCCGATGTCGAAGGGGTCGTTTGCCGAGGTCGTGAACCTTATGTTCGGCAAGTCTTCGGTAGTCACGAACGAATAACTGGTTCTGGTGTTTTCATGGGGAAAAAGAGAATAGTGGTTCATGACAAGGAGTTATGCAGGTACGGCAGCTGCGGGTACAAGTGTATTAAGACATGCCCTATCAACAGGTCTGGAGAAGAATGCATAGTGAAAGGCGAAGATTCGTATCCTGTGTTCAACGAGGAGCTGTGCATAGGATGCGGGATATGTTCGAAAGCGTGCGAAAAACTCGGCTTCAACGCGATATCCGTCGTTAACCTCCCTAAAGAACTTGAAGATGATCCTATTCACAGATACGGGAAAAACCAATTCGCCCTCTACAGGCTCCCGATTCCAAGGAAGAACATGGTAACGGGCCTTATCGGCCCGAACGGGGCCGGGAAAACAACGGTTCTCAACATCCTCTCAGGGAATCTCAAACCGAACGTTGGGTTGTTCAGCAAGAAGGTCCCCTGGGATTTCATAATAGAGAAGTTCAAGGGAACGGAACTGCAGGATTATCTTGAAGTTCTCGCCAGAAAGGGGGTGGAGATAGGGTATAAACCGCAACATGTTGACCTCATCCCTAATACGTGGAAGGGGAGTGTGAATAATCTGCTCAAAAAACATGTAGGTTACGAAAAGGTTATCGGAAGACTGGGAATTCAGGAAATGCTGGAAAAGGATGTGAAAACCCTTTCCGGAGGCGAACTGCAGTTGCTCGCGATAGCCGCTGTTTTGTCGAAGAAGCATGACTTTTATTTCTTCGATGAGCCCTCGAGTTATCTTGATGTTAAGCAGCGGCTTCTCGTTGCAAAGGAGATCAGAAACCTTTCGAAAATAAAGGAGGTTATGGTGGTTGAACATGATCTTGCGATACTCGATTACCTGAGCGATCACGTCCACATGCTCTACGGGAAGCCAGGGACATTCGGGGTGGTCTCGAACCCGTATGGCGTGAGGGTGGGAATAAACACTTATCTGGAGGGGTATATAAGGGAGGAGAACGTCCGCTTCAGGGACAAACCGATCGTTTTCTCGAAGAGCGCCCGCACACCGGGAAAAGACCGGCTTTTCCTGGAGTTCTCAGGGTTCGAGAAATCCTTCGAGGATTTCGACCTTCGAACGGAACCCGGCGAGATCCACAAGGGAGAGGTGATAGGGATACTGGGACCGAACGGTATCGGGAAAACAACGTTCATCCGCATGCTGGTGGGTGAACTTAAACCGGATAGTGGGGAGTTCGTGAGGATGAAGCTTTCATATAAAACCCAAAGGCTTGTTCTGGAAAAGGAAGAGGGGAAGCTCAAGGCAAAAGAATACATAGAGGTGAACGTGGGGAAGAAACTTCAGGACAGTGAATTCAAGAGGATTCTTTCATCACTGGGAATCGAGAGGAACCTTGAGAAGAAAATGAAGAACCTCTCCGGAGGCGAACTGCAGGCTGTGTTCATCGCTTGTGCACTGGGGAAGGAACACGAGATACTCCTGCTAGATGAACCTTCTGCGTTCCTAGATGTGGAACAGCGGTTGAAGATGGCGAAGATCATAAGAAATCATATCGAGGATAACGAAATCTCCGCATTCGTGGTGGATCATGATCTGCAGGTTATAGATTCTATAGCGGACAGGATAATGGTGTTCGAGGGTGAAGGGGGAAAGGAAGGTTTAGGGAAAAAACCCTGCGAGATGAAGGACGGGATGAACAATTTCTTACGAAAATTAGGGGTAACGTTCCGGAGGGATCCCCAGACAGGACGAGCGCGAGCGAACAAGCCTGATTCCCAGAAGGATAGGGAGCAGAAGGAAATGGGGGAGTATTACTATTCCGGTTGATGTGCGATTTTCGTGGAAACAATCTTATACATAGCGAAAAGTAACAAAACTGTTCCCAGCCACTGGCCGGGGAAAAGTGTTTTCCCGTAAATAAGGAATTCTCCTATTATCACGGTAGCGGGCATTGCGAGCTCGTAGATTGTTGACTTAGAGGCGGAAACCATCTTGAGGCCGTAGTAATAGATGAATATCGCGACCCCGCCTGTTGTGAACGCGATTAGGATAAGTGTTAATAAATTTATTTGCGTAATGTCTGCGAAATACTGAAATTTGTTCATGGAGAAGACTATTATGAACATTATGAGCGTTGTCATGCCAAATCTAAGATACGTTCCTACCCGGAAGTTCACTTTCTTTATCGCTCTCTTGCTGAAAACGGTTGAAGAGCCCCAGGCAAACGCCGCCAGTAGAGAGAGCATAGCAGCAAGAAATGTTGCGTTTGTGGGATTGGGTAATGAAAAACCGAATGTCACGAAGTAGCTACCGATTATCGCAACAACTGCCCATAAAAAGAAATTCTTCCTTGGTCTTTCGCGAAGAACGATCGCTGCTACTGTGATTGCAAAAAGTGGCTGTAGTTTCTGGAGTAGGATAACGACAGATAATTGGACGTATTCGACCAGAAACAGCGCACTCGTTATCGCCATGGTTCCTATCGCTCCCCCGAACAATCCGACCCAGAAAAACGCGCCCCAGTCTCTCAGGTTCAGCTTTCGAAGTTCCTTTATCTCGTAAACAAGAAGTATAGACATGTAAGCAAATGCGATGGCATGCTCAAGGAAAACAACAACAACGACATCAAGATGGTAGAGGGAGGGTCGAAGGAGGACGCCGTCTATACCCCATAACATTGCAGCGAAAGCTATCGCTATAGCTCCTAATAGAGGGATAGGTATTGATTTTCTTTCGAACATTTTCACACCCTCAGTTCCACGTGCACGTAATTCCCGTCTTTCAGGGAAAGCTCTTTTCTGAGGTTGGCAGGCGATATGATTTCAAGCACATCAGAAGGGTGATGCGTCCTCTCGGGGATTACGACGGTTCCCCTTATTTTTCTGTTTATAACACAGGGGTAACACCGTATGCCGCCGAATGTCCTCTTTTCTTTCTTAAAACCTTCGACAACGATTGGTTTTACCTTCTCCATCTCGTTCTTCGCATTTATGTCGTGGGTGGTCTTCAGCCTGATGTTCAACGTCCCCAGGAACGGCCGGAAACCGAGTTTGTCATGAAATTGAAGAAAATACTCGTCCTGCCCTATGTAATACCTTCCTTCGCCTGAGCCCGATACAAGGTTCCCGCCGAATGAAACCCCTGATTCCTTTAAACGCTCAACAATGTCCGTCAATTCAAGGTATCTTTTTCTCAAGAATTTATTTCCCCTTTCGGTCAGGGCTATGATCTGACCCCTGTGATGTGGAGTTCTCGCTATCATCCCTTGGTCATCGAGCTCCCTGATCTTTCTGGAAATGGTCTGCTGGGAAGAACCGAGTTTTTTCGCTAGCGTGGTTGTCGTGATTTTTCCCTTACGCTTCGCAAGTTCGATCAAGACATCAAGGATATCAGTCTTCATAGAAGTTATTTTGTTCTTTATTACTTAAAAATGTTATGCTTAACAAAAATGAGTAGATAAGATCATTCCGTTTCTATGGACCCTGTCCCGTACATCTCTTTTATGACGGCTATGAACTTTTCAGCCATCATCTTGCAGCGCTCTATCATGCTCTGCCTGACAGTGTTGTAAAACAGATGCCAGTATATCCACCACATGAACATCACAAACCTGTTTCCTTCGAAAGTGTGCCTCACTGTCGGCTCGACCTCCATTCTGAAGGTTCCTTCGTTCTTGGCCTTTGCCTTGAAACCGACCATTTTAACCGAAAGCAGGATTTTCGTGAATCTTCCGGATGTCCTCTCGTGAATTGCAATCCTGTTGTAATACATCTGGATTGGATCACCAGTCCAGTCCCACATCCATCTCGGCTCGCCTGTCCCTGTTGTCGTGACCTCCCAGGTCGATCGAAGTATAGCTGTCGCCTCGCGTGTCCAGGCAAGCGGATCAGGTCCAGAATAATTTATCCACCTCGCCCTTCTTGGAGCGAAGCAGTCGTCATCAACCTGGAATTTCCCCATGCAAACACCATAAAAATTATCCGCTCTCTTCCCTGAGCTGTCTCAAGAATTCATGGACATTTCTCGTGAGTATCGAAACCATGCTCCTGCAGTCTTCTGCGTACTCTTCCCTTTTACTGTAGTAAAATGACCTGTGCCAGAAAACCCTAAGCATTTCGTAGAAGAGCGACCGCTGCCATATAGTATCCTGCGGGTATTCCGTCCTCATGAGCGGCTTTATCTTGATTTCAGCCTTGCCTGATTTCTCATCCCCGTAACCGGAAACGTCGACCCTGATGAAAAGATACGTGTAAACATCCATGTCTTTATGTAGATACCACCTCACCTTGAACTTCTCTTTCTCGCCTTTCCCCCAGCTGAACTTCTCCTCCTGTATATCGGAATCAGCTGCCCTGAAGATCGATTTTATGAGTTCGTATACTTTGTAGTAGAGCTTCATGGGATTTGGTCCGACATAGTTAATGCTTATCCTCTCTGGCCTCTCCCTGTAACAATCCTCCTGTATGAGCATCTTCGTTCGAGCGAAATGCGGCATTTGAATCCCCTCTCCTTATATTTATATTTTCATTGGGAAATTATAAATTAGTATCCTAACCTTGAAAGGCGTTTTATATGCTTTGGTGGCTGATTTTCAAGATAATTGGCGTGATAATGATAGTTACCGGTGGGTTTCTTGTGGTGTTCTTCCCCGGTATACCCGGTCACCAGGAAGCTGGTTCGAAAAGATCTCCATACACAAGTTTCGGTCTGGGCGGAGTTGTTTTGGGATTGATACTGATAATAGTGGGTGGTTTCATACTATTCAGCGAATGAAAAGATATTTTTAACTTTCGGTTCTTAATAATTAAATATGGCAGAAGTTGAAAAGCCCCTCGAGAGGTTCGAAAAGGAAGAGAAGGAGGAGGCGGAGGAAGAGAGGGCTAGGGAGAGGTACGAAAGGGAAAAGGCGAGATGGAAGAATATACTGGAGCCTTACGATACGGTTGCCGACTACTTCTTTTTTAAGGCAAGGGAAAGGGGAGGTATTTACGGGGAATTAATGGTTAGTCCGGCGCTCCTTGACCAGGTTGTGAGCCTGAATCCTGTAACACTGGAAGGACAGGCCGAGATCATCTACAACATCTTTATCTATAGGGTCGCTAAATGGCACTACATGGTTGAGAAAGCGGACGAGTTCATAAGGTTAACTCCGACCGCTCCTCCCGCATTCGCCCCCCTGATTTCGCAGAAGGAGAGGCTTGAAGGTCATATAAAATCAGGTTTAGCTTCGGCTGCGCAGGCAGTCGCTGACTACGAACTCCTCAAGCATGATGAAAGGAAGTACAGGGAAATCCTAGATTATTTCAAGATGGGCAAGAAGGATGAACACGTTCTGCGAGCGCTATTCGTGGACAGGGTTGATGCCTACACCGGAGAAGGTTATTCAATGATAACCATGGCGAAACGTTGGCCCACGATAATTTCGGATTTCATAAAGGCAAAGAGCAAATGGATGGACGTGAAAATAATAATGAAGGGATTGAAGGTTTCAAGAGCGGAGGCGGTTGTTCTCAAAACGAAGAACCAGTTGTTCGTGGAATGGAAAAAGCTATTCTTCCCGGACGTACGAAGTCGTTATGTTAGGATTAAAAACCTCCTCGAATCGAGAAGGAGATCCATTCATGAATACAGGGAGTGGCTGAAACCGCATTTGAACAAGTTTAAAATGATAAAGGAGGAGGCGGAAATAAAGACCGCTGCTTCTGAACTCACGGAGATCACCAAACTCTCGTTGACCCCCCAGGGAGAGGTCCTCGCGAAGCTCTGGTTCTGGAAGCCCATAAGACCGGAGGAGATGGGAAAGGGTATTATGGTTTCCGGGTGGGGGGAAATCCCAATATTTGATGACTGGGTAAAGGAGAATCTCATGCTCCTCGAGGCGAAGTACGATGTGGAATTCACGGAAGAGGAGATAAACAAAAAGATAAAGGACTGGAAAACGGGGGGGATATCGCTTTACGGTAAACGCGGGGAAATACTCGCGATGTATCCGGCTCCCGCCCTTGACGAGAGGTTCATCTATTATTTCTTCATAGACCTCGATTACATATGTCAATACAAAAAGGGTTCAACGGGGCCCATGGTCATCGAGGACCAGTACTGGCATTTCCATCCGTTCCTGGTCTCAAAGAACTTCCTTCTCTTCACGCTTCTGGAACTGGAATACAAGAAAAAGAAGTTCGCAGAGGAGATAGAAAAACTGATAGGCGTCACAAAAGAGGAGGAGAAATGGGAGGAGAAAATCAAAAAGGAATGGCCCGGGGAAAGGGAAGGGGTGGAGGGAAAGGAGAAGTTCAGCGAAAGGTGGAGCAGATCCTGGGGCAGGACAAAGGCAAGTTGGATAAGAAGGAGGAGGAAACTGAAAAATATTTTGAACCCGTTGCTCAAATTTTTCATCAGGCCTGGTCCTTACGAGATCAATGTCGCTGAAAGGATATCTAAAACTTACGGTCTGTATTCCGGTGAACAGGTCGCTGAACTCAGGGACCTGATAAAGGAAACTGCTTACAGGATCAGTGGGCAAAGACCATAACAGCAAAAGGGTTTCGTGATGTTTGTATGATTAAGGTTGGAGTGACAACTGGTTTGTATTACATCGCGAGGGCCGAAGAGCTGGCGACCTCGTTGAAGAAGATAGGTTACGGTCTGACGAGGGGGACGGATTCCATCGAGATCTCAGGGGATACGCCCCACGAAATCGATTACACCATCGGGAAGGAGATACGTCATCTCGCTGAAAAACAGGGACTGGATTTATGTTTTCATGGTTCACTTACTGTTCCAATGGCAATACCGGAGCGTTCGGACTGGAGGGACGGACAGGACCACGTTGAAAAATCAATACGCTCAGCCGTCTTTGGCGGGTGCAAATACGTTCTTTTTCATGCATGCCTGCACTTCTGGCTTGAGATGATGACGTACACGTCGCAGAAACTCGAAATCATAATGTGCGATCACATCGGGTATTCTGTCTCCGAGGTTTTATATGAAAATGAAAGGCTCAGGGAATGGTTTCTGGGGAAAATGTGGGATTATGACAGACCATACCCTCAGCAGATAGTGGAAGAGGATGACCTGCAGGACGCCACGGGCAGGGCGCAGACAGAGAGGGAGCTTTTGTGGAGGAAGCTGCAGACGGAAAAGAGACTGAAATATTATAGGGAGTCCGGTTATTGGGATGAAGGGAGGAAGGATCTAAAACCGAATACCCCCCAAGATGTTATAAAGAAAATAGAGGGAAGGGTTGAGAAGGAGGTGTCAGAAGAGAGCGGGATGTTTTACGCCAAAAGGGTCAGGGGATATATAACGGAATACGCAAGGAAGAAGATGGTAGCAAAGAGTTATTCAAAAAGGAGGTGGAGGGTCGATTGTTACGGGAAGCTTACGGATGCTTATGAAATCATGTCACATTACATGTTCTACAACAAAGACCCCATATGGATTGCGATGGCAGAGATGTATAAGGACGTGCTCGCTCCTTATAAGATGAACTACAGCGATGACAAGTGGCTTGACGGGGCTTGGACCTATGCGCAGGAATATAACGACAGGAGGTTCAAGGAATTTTATTACGCGGTTGTTGCGGCGAAATTCCTGGAGGGGCACATGAAATCGGCTTTGAACTTCATAAATGGCAAGCTTATCAAAGAGCTGAAACAACATCCTGATTCTGATAAATTAATACAGAATGCGAAGAACCTGAAGATAACGATCGAGATGCCGGATGCGAGGGATCCTAAATACGCAGGGCAGTATTTGCTCTGGCATCCGAAACAGATATACGCCGCTATAAAAACCATCCGAAAGACCCTAAAAACAGACAAGATATTCATGACCATCGACTGGGAGCATATAGCAGGGCAGGGCGTTGACCCGCTGGTGGAGATAGATAATCTGGAAAAGATCGCCCCTGATTTTGGCAAGTACGTTCTTTCCGTCCACTCCAATGCCCCGAACCCCCTGCATGCGCATTACCCGATAGAACTCGGCGATCTGGAGATATACAAATTAAATTGGTTCCTAAGGAAAACGGGTTTAGGAAAGCATAATCATGATGTTTACCTCTGGTTTGAAAGGGGAGGGGGGGAGGACCCTTTCAGGCAGGCGGTGGACGCGCTCAAATTATGCGCGAAGTTCTTGGAGAAAGATATCCCGCCGAACGAACTGCCCGAGGAGTATTTCGGGATAAAATGGACGGGTATGGATTTCTGGAGGCAGGAACAGATAATGAGGGACCACAGGTTCGACCCTTTAAAGGACTTGCTCGAGATCCCGGAAGAAGAATGGGGAATGCTATCCACGGCAGCGACTAAGAAGGGTAAGACCAAAGAATTCAAAAAGGAAGAGATGAGATAAAAATTGGTTTAAAGGAAAGTGAGAGGTTTTGTTTCTCTTCATCCCGTCCAGATATTGTTGAAGAATGGTTCCACGAAACTTCTTATTGCATGCTGAGATTGCGCCCAGAACGCGACATCCTGTGTCTGGTGGACTTTCTTGTCGTCTGTCAGTGCGAAAACCATGTGCTTGTCATCAATCGTGTAAACCCTGTTAAGGGGTTCCTTGGTATTTTTCATCTCCGCTATTTCTGAAAACGCTTTTACGGGGGTCGTGTCGCTTACGGGAGCTACTATCTTGAGTTTCACGCCTCTTTTCGTGATTCGCTTAAGTGAATTGTAGTGGTTTGAATAGAGTTCATTCAGTCCGCCTTCTGTGGTAACTATCCTTATCTCCTTTGATGCCTTCTTGAAGAGCGAATTCAGATGCTGGTTTATCGCATGCCTACCCTTGATGGTTCCCGTCATCTCGAAAGGCTGGACTAGATTCAGTCCTTCCTTGTATATCGTTTCAAGCTCCGTCACAACGGGTGAACTTTTCAGAGAATTTATCCTCTCTACCGTCTCATCATGTTTTTTCTTCAGATTGTCCTTTGTCCTCTCAAGCGCGTCTTTCGGGGCGAGCGCGACATATCTTATCGGTTTTGATGGTTGAACCACTACGAACCCCTTTTCTGCGAGGGATTCAAGAATGTCGTAAGACCTTGATCTCGGAACGTTCGCTATCTGAGAAAGTTCGCCTGCTGTCGCTACGCCTCTTGCTAGCAAAGCCACGAATATCTTCCTTTCATAGAGGTTTAAACCGATACTCCTCAACGCATCCAGCGTCTTCGTCGATGCAACCATTTTTTTCACCTAATTGATAGTTAATTGCTATCTTGTCTTTATAAATATTATCCTTACTGGTCTATGATAATATTTTGGGACGAAAGCTTTATATATGTTTATTACTTGTCAGTGAATATATTTAAAGGATGATTGTTCCCAGAATTCATATTTTCCTTCCCCTTTGCTGGTGATAAAGCTTCTCCATCTTTTCAACATCATCCGCGTCAGATGACGATTTGTCCACGCGTATTTTCAGAAGCCTGGGAAATCTCAAAGCGTATCCAGAGGAATAGTTAGGTGATTTCTGGATCTCTTCATAGGCGACCTCGATAACGATTTTTGGTTTTATCTTGACATATTTACCTTTTTCCTTCTCCATGAAAGGTTTCAATTGTTTTGTTAGATCCTTGAAGGTCACTCCTTCTCCTTTCTCTTTTATCCCTGTCCCCATCATCCCGCACTCGAGAAATTCGTCACCTTTCCTGCAGGACAGAACAAAAGAGCCCAGCCAGTTAGCTCGCTTCCCCGTCCCCCATTCCGCCCCTGTTATCACGAGGTCGAGGGTTTCCATTATCGGTTTGACCTTAAGCCAGTATCCAACCCTTCTCCCGGGCTGGTATTTCGCATCCATATTCTTCACTATCACGCCCTCCTGCTTCGCGTGCAGAGCACGCTTGTAGAATTTTTCAGCTTCTTTCAGATCCTTGGTGACGAGCCTTTCAGCGAGTTGGAACTTCCCGGGTACGGGTTTTATGATGCTTTCAAGGATCTTCCTCCTCTTGTCCAGTGGTTCCGAAAACAATTGCCTTCCGTTGTGGTAAACCACATCGAAAAGGTTAACCTGTATAGGAATCTCCTTCGCCGTTTTCTCGATGTCGTACTTCCTCTTGATTCTCTGGGAAAGCATCTGGAAAGGCAATGGGTTTCCTGTTTTCGGGTCTATCACGAGCATCTCCCCTTCGATTATGCATTCATTCGCTTTAATCCCTTTTCTGGCGAGATCCAGAAGGTCGGGAAATTGTCTCGTGATGTTTTCGAGCCTTCTCGTGAAGAACCAGAACCTCTCGCCTTTTTTATGTATGCATACCCTTGCACCATCATATTTAAATTCTAGAGAAGGTCTTTCGAATTTTTCAATCGCTTCCTTCAAATCTTTTGCCTTCTCCGCGAGGAGAACGTGATAGGGTTTGCCGATTTCTATCGAAATCCTTCTTAAACCCCTCAAACCTTTCTCCTTAGCTATCCTCGCTATCTCGGAATAATCCGGCCTCAAAAACCACGCCCATTCTATCGTTTTTACGATTTCCTTTTTCTCATCTCCTTCCTTTCCCGGGAAGAACGCCTGAGCAATCGAATCGCGCAGAACCCCTTCAGCAACTCCTATCCTCAGCTGTTCGAGAACCGTGCGAACTATGTACTTCGCCTCTCTGGGTTTCGCGTTCGAAATCAGTTCTTTTATGAGGGATATCTTAACATCCTGGGATCCCTTTCCTTCAACGCTCGCTAGTTTTCGTAGGTTCTCGAAAACCTTTTCTATTCCCAGTTCTTTCGAAATCAACGTTGTCTGCTTCTTCTTTTTCATTAACTCTTCCACGGCGAGGCCGAGGTCCCCTGTATCCTTGAATTGTTTGACAACATCTCTTTCCGGGAATCCGGTCGAAGAAGCGATAACCTTCACCATCATTTTATCCGCTACGCCTATTTCCTTTTCAGAATGTGAAGGGAAAACCCTTCCCTGGATGAATAACACGATCTTTTCCAAAACGGACGTTTCGGTGTTTTTCAGGAACTCTGCGATCTTTTCAGTCTTCTTCAGCCTCGATGGTGTTTGTTCCAGGTGTTCATAGAGATCGACCAGTTTCGAGTATTTCATAATAAAATATTTGGATTCCTGACTTTAATTTAAATTTTGAATTTAATTAAGCTCCCCTAATATTATTTATATGAGGGGTCAGTTTTATTCCATCATAGCGATATTCATAACCATACCTATCGTTATTTTCATTTCTTATTACGTCTTCTCGCAGGGAGGGGAGACCGGGATATATGAGAATATCGTTGCAGACCAAATACACCAGGTCGAAAAGAGCGTTGAAAATGATTTCGGGAAAGCGATTGTAACGTCAGGGAAACGAGCGTTAATAGCAGGGGATGATTACGTTGTGATGAGCGGGAATGCCATGAGTGATGCAATCGCAGGCATAAAAGAACTCATGGAGAACGGAACGATAGAGGGGAATGAAAGCCTGCTAATGTTCAACAATACATTAGGTAACTGGACAAAAAAAATATTGAACGTCCCAGTGAATTTTGACGTTAACCTGAGTTACGCAAACCTTGAGATTTCGAATTACGATTCATTCCGAATAAAGGCGTCCTCGAACCTCAACGTTTCAGTTGCTGATGAATTGGGGATAGGTAGAATTGACAAGAAGGATATGTATTACGAAGCGATGATACCCGTGAAGGGGGCGGAAGACCCCATCTTCACATTGAAAACGAATGGTGTTGTCACGAGGAGCATAAAGATTTCGAAATATCCATACAGGGCAAAGAAACTCGTGATTGGCGGGACGAACTCCTCTGGCAGCTGCTCAGGTGAGGTCACGTTCAACAAATCGGAATGTGATACGAAAATACTGGTTGCTGAGAACACAACAGGCGTGAATTTCGGGTGTTTTTCGGGGTTCGTTATTGAGGATTCCATTGACCTGATCGGGAATTCAAATTGTTACTTAACGGGGAACAGCAGTGCTGTTGAGAATATAAGTCAAGCAATATCGGATACGGGCTACGATGAGGTTTATATTGACAGCGACACAACATCGGTGTGGCATCTGCCCATACGTGAGGAGATAGACAACAAATATTATTTCCCCGGTAACGGACCTAATTTCCTTAAAAGGCTGGAAGGCGATTTGAATTCTTCCCCTAATGGGATGGAGACTTTCGTGAACCTCCCCGAATTACAAAATTATGGGCTCCCCATAAAGGAAGATGTGATTTCGGTAGCCTATATATATTTCTTGGACCAAGACTATATTGGATACCCGGTGAGAGGTTTGCAGGGCTGGTTTAGGGTGAACAGAACATTCTCAGACAGATACGGTCTTACCGAATTATGCGATGGATGTTGATATGGGCAAAGATCAAGAAAATGGGGATGTGAACCGGGATGACGATAAAAAGAAGGTGCAAAAAAAAGTAAGTAAGAATTCGGAATACACGGATCCCCCAAGGGAAAGGGTCAAACCGTTTTCGAAAGATACCGAAACTTTTATCAAAGAGCTGAAGGGGGAATCGATATCTGATTCCGGTGAGGAAGCAAAAAGCGAGAAGGGTGATTCTCCAGGTAAAGGGGTCAAACCCCATGCCAAGAAATCGGGCACGAAAGTGAAAGAAGTATTAGAAACGGACGTTGACAAACTCTACGAACTGGTTAGGGATAAAGGGATTTTAAAGGTAAATGATGCCTCTAAGGAATTAGGGATCAGAATTGAGCATGTAGAGAGATGGGGAAGGATACTTGAAGAGCACAAGCTCATAAAACTCCATTACCCCCCTATCGGAGAACCCGTCCTCATACTGAAAAAATTCAAATCTGGAGTTAAAGAGGTAAAGAAGCTGGAGAAAAAGGGAAAGAAAAAGTTGAAACCCAGTCGAAAGGTTTTCATCATCAACCTTCTCATACTCGTAGGGTTTATAGTGTTTGTCATATTCCCTAATAGAATATGGCTTTTTGTTATGGAGATAATAAACTTCATCAAAATGCCGGTCGTTCGAATCTCCTATGAACAAGCTTATTTAGTTGCAATAATTATAATAATTATAGGGATTGTTGTAATTCTGATGTTAATTAAAAGGAGAAAGAGATAATGGCTAAAAGGAAATCCAAGAAAGTTATCAAAAAGGACGTGAAGAAACCGGAAAGTTCGCAGAAGGTTTTAGAGGAATATGAAATTGACTATCATAACGTTGTTGCCAGTGTGAAGATTTGTCAGGACCCTAATGAATACGTCCCAATCTACGATCTCAAGTATCCGAAAATAGAAGAAGCGACAAGAGCTGTTCTCGATTCTGTAAGGGAGAAGATTGTTACAGAACTCGCATTCCGTACGGAAGACATACTGAGTCCGGAGGAAAGTGGCGATGTAAAGAATGCGTTCATAGACAAGGCGACGAATCTCATTGGACAGGAGCTTCCCAGTCTACCAAAGAGTGATGTGGGCATACTTGTCGGAATCCTCTCCCAGGAATCCCTCGGTCTTGGGCCGATAGAATTCATGCTCAAGGACAACGGGCTTGAGGAAATAGTTATAAACAATTCCAAGGAGCCCGTATGGGTCTATCACAGAACATTCGGGTGGCTGAAAACGAATATCATCATTGGGGATGAAGCGAGGGTTTTCAATTACGCAGCCCAGATAGGGAGGAGGGTAGGAACGCAGATAACGAACCTCGATCCCTTAATGGACGCGTATTTAACGACGGGGGATCGAGCGAACGCGACTTTGTTCCCCATATCATCAAAAGGTAACACGCTGACCATAAGGAAGTTCGCCAGAAGACCCTGGACCATAACTGATTTTATAGAGACCAAAACCATATCACCCGAAGTGGCTGCTTTCCTTTGGTTAGCGATACAGTTTGAGATGAACATCGTATGCACGGGGGGAACTGCTTCAGGGAAAACCTCGTTCCTCAACGTACTGACCATGTTCATACCCCCAACCCAACGGATTATTTCGATCGAGGACACAAGGGAAATCCAGCTTCCCCACTTCCTCCACTGGATCCCGCTCACCACAAGACCACCAAATATTGAAGGTAAAGGAGAGGTAACGATGCTCCAGTTGATGATCAACGCCCTCAGGATGAGGCCTGACAGGATGATAGTCGGGGAAATAAGGAGATCGAAGGAAGCGGAGGTTTTGTTCGAAGCGATAAATACAGGGCATTCCGTTTATTCAACGCTTCATGCGAACACGGCGGAGGAAACCCTGAAACGATTGATAAACCCCCCGATAAACATCCCCATTTCCTTACTAACGTCACTTCAGTTAATAGCTGTCATGCACAGGGACAGGAGGAAGAACATAAGGAGGGTTCTGGAGGTATCGGAGCTCATACCTTCCGGGGGCCTCGCTGAAATGAAAATCGAACTTAACAACATATTCAGGTGGGTTCCCTCCAAGGACAGGATTATAGAATGGGGAAAATCGAACAGGATATGGAACGACATAAGGCTTTTTTCAGGAATGGGTGACAGCGAGATAAAAAATAATCTCGAAGAAAAAAAGAGCATACTGTTATGGCTGGTCGAAAACAAAATAAAGGACATAGACAAGGTCGGAAGGGTGATATCGGATTATTACAAGGATCCGGAAAACGTTCTTAAATTGATTAGAAAATAATTATCTTTGGGATTTCTCAAATCTCGGAACGAATATCCTGTATTTGTCCTTGTCCTCCAGTTCTTCGAGTATCCTCTTTATGATCATCTTTTCAGGATCAGGGAGCATGCTGACCCGCTTTTTAAGGTCATCAAAACTCTCGAATTCCTTCTCCTTCTTGGTAGCTATTATAGCCCAAAGGTGTTTTTTGCCTATGCCCGGAAGGAGTTCTAACTGATGTAATCGGGTGGTTATAGGACCTGCCTTGTTGAAGAATTCAAGGAACTTCTTTGGATTTGCCTTCACCATATCTTCAACTATATCTGATACCTCTTCTTTAGCGGCTGCTGTTAAGTCTTTGAAATCTATCCTCCTCTTGATGAATTTAACTTCCTCCCTCTTCCCGTCCCCTATGTAGACTCGCATTCCTACCTTCAGGTGAACCTCCTCCCTGACTATGACTTCAAGCAAGGAAAAGTATTCCTCCCCAAGAACTTGGGAAACTGGCTGGGATATGCGCATCCCGTAATACCCGTGCGGGAGGTAGTCTAGAACTATTGCCCATTCGTCCTTTTTCATGTCCTTTTTCATCCTAACCAGCCTGATTATAATAAAGAAATTATCTTTATAAAATGCTATTTGTTCTCCTTAACTATCTTCAGAATCTTTTTCTTATCGTCATCGGTTAAGACAACTCTCTCGTTCGCGAACAAAACCCTTAACTCGTCCTGAGTCTCAGGAATGAAATTTATGATACTCGCTATGTGTTTGTCCTTGAGCTTTTCAATCTTTCTCAATTCCTCGAGCATTTTCCCGTATTTCTTTTCAGGAAGCTTGCAGAATTTTCTCAAATGCTCAAGGGCGTTCTTCTGCTCATAAACAAGTTCTTTGTTTTTTTCCTTTTCCATCAAAATCTTCTTGGCATCAAGCCAGCTAACCGCTTTCTCGTCTTCAATGTCCATATCACCACCTATCCCTTCAAGACCAGATGCTCTGGCCTTGCTATCACCTCTTTTATTTTCTTACCGACCGTGATTTTAATTACGTACGCGTTCCCCCTTTTCTCCTTGACTTCCCCAATCATTCCCTTGAACTTGGGGAACGGCATGCCTTTTTGGGAAGAGGGATCGATCTTTATAACCACCTTATCCTTTGATCTGAATTCCTTGAGGTAAGGCGTGACCTTGAACTTCTGCCTTATTTTTTTCTTGAGCTTCCTTCTTGTCGACCTTCGGAATCCCTTGCTTGCCTTCACCATATCTATCAATCCTCAAGACCTATCAGATCGAATTCCCGAACCTCCGCTTGATTCCCGAGCACTTTCGAAATTGACGGACTCGTTCTTCCCGAGTCCCCGGAAACCAGTTCTTTGAGGTACATACCCGATTCAGCTATTATTTTGAATAGGTATCTTTTATTATTAATCATTTTCCATTTTATACTTTTAACCTTTTTATTCTTTGTTTTGTCGGGTTTCGAAGTCAATATCCTCTTCGGGGTTCTCTGTTTGATAACGCCTACCAATTTCTTAACGTTTTCTGCTTTGTCTACCTTTCTCTCGAAATCAACAACAACCCTGTAAACCTTGAAAGGTCTTTTTGATTTCAAAAGCGAGACCTCCTTCTTGTCGGAAATTCGAAGCCCTCTGACCTTGACTTCCTTTCCCCTATTTATTTCCTTTTTTATCCTTCCCGTATCCACCTTCCTCTTTATCGGCTGTTTGAGTTCAAGGATGAAAGGCCTCCAGACCAAACATCTCGCCTCCTTCTCTTCCCTTCCCAGGGCGTGGAGAATATGGGAAGAAGTTGAAGTGACTTTCATGAAAGGTTTCGCTATGATATTCTGGACCGTTTGTTTGTAGCGGGGGGATTTCGTCTGCGGGAGGCCGCGAGCGAATTTCTTGTATTCCCCGTAAACGAAAAGCGAGTTCGAAAAAATCTCCGTTTCTCTTTTCTCGAGGTCAAAGATTATCAGGATATCGGGTTTTTCTTGATCTGCCGTTTTCCCTGCTCCTTCGGCTATCATTTCTCCAAGTTCTCTGTTTATCTCGGATTTTATCGGTTCAGAGTATTTCATGCCCATCTTCTCCCAAAGTGCCTCCTCATTCATGACGAGCGAATCACTCATCTTCACCCCGACCAAAAAAGTTTCGAATTCCATTTTCTTGAGTTTTTTCAGCATCTCCTCCGCGAATTTCGGTAAGTTATCCAGTATATCTTCACAAACAACACATCTTTCCACTTTTTCGAAATTCGCTGGATCTGCCTTGATTTTTTTCGCTTCATACTCCATCGCGAGGAAGTCACGTATTATCCTCCCCTTTTCCTGGTTGGAGTATCCTCTAAGCAATTTTGCGAACTGCCTGCCCAAGCAGGAATCGCAAACATATCCTGAATTCAGTATTTTAACAGCTATGTCCCTTATCATAATACCAATTATATCCGTGCTATTTTTAAATCAAAAACACGGATCGCGTTTTCCTTGGCTTTCTCAAGAATTTCCTCTTTCGAAATATTTTTTATCTCAGCAATCTTCTCAGCGGACAGCTTTATGTTCCAGGGATAGTTTCTCGGGTTCTTCTTCTTGTCCGGGGAAAGGAAGGGGGAATCCGTTTCTAGAAGGAGCTTGTCCAAGGGCATGTCTTTCGCGATCTTTCGGATGTTTTTAGAGAAGAGAACCTGAGTGGAAATCGAGACGTAAAATCCGCGTGAAACAATCTTTTTCGCGAGATCCCGCTTCCCCGAGAAACAGTGGAATATCGATTTCGCTCCCGAATCCTTCACCATTTCGTAACACTCGCTTTCCGCGTCCCAGGAGTGTATTACCAGGGGTTTCGAGAGCTTCTCCGCAAGTTCGATGAATTTCGAAAATCTCTCCTTCTGGATTCTTTGTTTCTCCTGGTCTTTCTCCCAGTGGTAATCCAATCCGACCTCTCCCACCCCTACGATTTTTTCGGAATTGGATTTTATCAGCTTCATGATCTTTTCGGGGTCCTTCCCTCCTTCTATCGGGTGGAAGCCGAGTGTGGGAAACAAGAAGCCAGGATGTTTGCTAACGGTGGAGAGAGCTTTCATCCCCTCCTCATATCTTGCAGTCCCTATAATAACGCCCGCTAGTTCTTCTTTACACTTTGCTATAACCTCATCCAGGTCCTTGTCATAGTCGCCAAAACATAGATGCGCATGTACGTCGATCATGTCATTCCTCAATCAAGAAATACTCCAAAGCTTCCTGGATGTTCTCTACTTCCACGACCTCTATCCCTGCTTCCTCAGAGATGTCGATTTTTTTCGGGACCTTTTCTGTCGTGCATATCTGGGCTGGGCCTATCTGCTCGCAATATCTACTCGTTTTGTACGTCACTTCCTGTGATTGCAAGAGAGGAACGAGGAACAGTCTTGCCCCGATATCCTTCGCAGCTTCTGCTTTTGGTAATATCTGTCCTACGGGTCCTATCGTACCGTCATGATTTATCGCTCCGGTTATCAGAACCTCTGGGTCGATCATTTTGTTTTCAAGGGCTGCGATGGTCGCGATTGCCAGGGCAGCGCCTGCTGAGGGACCTTCGACAGCGGTTGCATTCGTCTTTATCGTGTATATTATGTCGTAATTCGAGAGGTCTGTCCCCGTTATGTCCGAGGCGACCTTGCTTGAGGTTCGGATCGAATTCTGCGTGTCTGTCCAGAAAAGCAGCCTGTCTATGTTCGCGAGAACTCTCCCCTCCCCCGGTATTACCTGAACCGTGAGCACGGTGGTTAATCCGTTTCCTTCCTCATCAACGGCCGGGATTATTATGGAGGCATACGAAACGTTTGAAGAAGATTCGTTAACAGCATAAGGGACATACGTCACGACACTCAAAGGTCTAGTCTCGTTGTGATATATAACGACAGTCTCGTTCATCCCTCCTATGTAATACCCGAGCAAAAAGACAAGCATCACAAAAATCAGATAACTCAGGGCCCTCAGCCTTCTCCTGCTTCTGGCGGGTCTCCTATGCCTGTACATGCTGACACCAATCGGTATATAATTGTTTTTTAACTTTTATATTATCTTTTTGAGAGAATACGCCCGGCTTAAAGAATTTAAATCCATGTTCTCGGATTATTAAATGCAGAGAGCCTCCAACCACGGGGCTAGGCCTACCGTACCTTCGGGTGGCAAATGGCCTTCATGGCCGGCTGTAGTTTACGGGTGGCTTTGCAATAAACTGTAAGCCTGATCTGCCAACTGAGAAGCCTTGTCCTGCGGGATCATTTCCATGGTGAACCGGGTCAGGGTTGGAAAGTTTGACACGCAGAATGCGTGTCCTTCCCGAAAGACAGCATCCCTAAGCCATGTTTGTGATGCTTGCGGGGTTGCAGGGTGGAGAAGGTAAATTGGATAACTTGCAGTTTTTCGTGAAGTCTACCGTAAACATGCTCTCTGCTTTTTTGTTTATCAAGAAGTATTTTATATGCAAGGATAATATTTTAATATGCTATCACTTTACAAAAAACTGTCACTTGTTCTTTTCGGAGATCTGATTGAGAAGTATATCGATTCCTTTAAGCCTTTGGAGCCCCACATAAGAAATGCGAATATGAAGGTGTTGTTGAAAACTTGGGTCGGTATGCTCTTCTTCACTACATTACTTTCATTGGTGGTCTCCTTCATTTCAATTTTCGTTTTCCTGACGTTTCTGATAGAGGTCGAATTCTACATATACATATTCAGTGTTGTTTTCTTTCCCGTGTTCGTTGCCTCGATAGTTTTCATAATCCTTTACCTTTATCCTGTTCAGAGGGAGAACTCAAGGAAGAAATCCATTGAAAACAACCTTCCCTTCGCTATAACCCACATGGCAGCAATCGCCTCTTCCGGAATACCCACGGAGTTCATTTTCGAACTACTCACTGGATTCGAGGAATACGGGGAGGTAACAGAGGATTCGAAATTGATAATGAGGAACATTAAAACATTCGGGATGAGCTCAGTGGATGCGTTGAAAGACATCGCGGAGCGGACTCCCTCACAGAATTTCAGGGATATCCTGCTCGGGATAGTCTCAACCACAGAATCAGGTGGGAACATGGTCGAATATCTCAAGGAGATGGCCGACAAGGCGTTGTTCGATTACAGGATCAAGAGGGAAAAGTATTTGAAAACGTTATCAACGTACGCCGACATCTACACCGCTTTGCTAGTCGCGGCTCCCCTCATGATGCTTTCCTTGCTAGCGACGATGAGCATAATAGGGGGGACTGTGATGGGTTTGACAATAAACGAATTGATGTTGCTGATAACGTGGGTCATGCTCCCCGTGCTTAACACGGGTTTCATAATATTCATACATACTACGTATCCTGGTGTTTAGGATGGAATTTGGAAGGACTCTCGTGTCTGAAATCCTTTTCGTGATATTTGGAGTCGTACTGCTAGTCTTCAACTTCTTTTTCATATCGGATATCTTCCCTTTCATATCGCCCCTTGTAAACGTGTTGGGAGCTTTGATAGCGATTGTCCCGCCCTTTCTCATTTTCTATAAAAGGTACAAGATACGCAAGGAGATAGAGGAGCAGTTCGTGGTTTTCATAACAGACCTCACGGGGTCCATAGATTCCGGGATGACGTTGCCTATCGCTCTTAAACACGCCTCTAAAAAGGATTACAGGTCTCTAACCCCATACGTAAAGGGAATAGAGAGCAAGGTCGAGTGGGGAATTCCCTTTGAAAAAGCGCTTAAGATATTCTCTGAAAAGGTCAATTCAATGCCGTTAAAGAGGGCGGTGAGCACGATCATAGAAACCTATAAGGTGGGCGGGAAGATTTCAGATACGTTGAGGGCGATAGGCCAATCACTGATCGAGATTAACAAGATAAAGCAGGAGAGATCGGTCTCGGTTCAATCCCAACTCGTGACCTCCTATCTGATATTTTTCATTTTCATTTTCATCCTGCTGATTCTGAAGACGTTTCTGATACCCGCCCTGGGGACGATGGAGACCCCCACCATAGGGGAAACAGCAACAAGCCCGACCATGCCCGCGGAACTTTACACGCAAACCTTCATAAACTTCATACTCATACAAGGGTTCTTCGCAGGTCTGGCTACGGGTAAGATGGCAGAGGGTTCGATAATGGCAGGATTAAAACACAGCATAGTTCTGATAGTGATCGGGTATACGATTTTCTCGCTTCTCGGGCAACTTGAGATAGCAATGTTTTAAATATCCATTGAGAATATGTATTATTGCGAGGGGGAGGTATGGGAAGGATAAAAACCATTTCGATCAAAACGTTAGGTAACGAACTGATAAAGGAGCACGGTGATAAATTCACCGATGATTTTGGGAAGAACAAAGAGGCTCTCGTCAAGATAAAGAAGATAAAATCAAAAAAGGTAAAGAACGTGCTTGCAGGTTACATAACGAAGGAAATGAAGAGGATAAGCAAGAGCGGCTTGTGATTCTATGGATCTGGAAGATGTAATCGAGGAAGCATTTCTCGTGGGGCCGAACGAAAGCCTGTCCCACGTCATTTCCAAAATGGCAGAGCGTAAGAAATACGAGGCATTTGTATTTGACGGTGGGTTTGAAGGGATCGTCACGCTGGACGATATCGTGAAGAGGAAGGTGAGCGAACCGCAAAAGACGAAGATCTCGTATTTCATGAAACCCTTAACCCCCTTTCCCGTAGATACTTCTGTCGGGGATATAATCAACTATATGCTGGTGAGCGAATACAGATCGCTTCCGGTCGAGAAGGAAGGGAAAATCTACGCTGTTTCGAAGCCTAAACTCTTGGGATTCGTAAAGGACGAAATCTTCGAGGGGAAGAAAGCGAAGGATATCATGCAGTTTCCTTATTGTGCGAGCGAGGACGATACGCTTTCGACGGTGATCTCCACCATGAAGGACCTCGGGCTCAACAGGATACCAATCCTCGACGGGAAGGGGAGATTCAAGGGTCTCGTTGACGGCCTGAGCCTTATAAACATACTGGTTGACGAACGCAGATCAAAACGCGGGGAAAGGTTCGGGGATAAAACAAAACTGGGAGGTATCGACATAGGTAAATTTCTGAGAACCGGTATAGCGAAAGTGAACCCGGAAACTGACCTGGAAAAAATAGTCAGTAAAGTTTCCAGCGAAGGCGTATGCACGGTTATCGTGGAGAGAAACGGAAGGCTTATGGGAATGATAACCGTGAAAGACCTGTTCAAGCTCATAGGGAAATCCCTCGAAACCGTTTACGTAAGGGTCACCGGTCTGGATGATGAGGATGAGTTCATAAGGATGAAAATGGACGAGATGGTGGAGAATACGATCTCGAAACTCCTGAAACTCTTGACCGTGACTTACGTGGCGATACATGTCGAAACGCATAAGACGGGAGGAAGGCGAAAGAAGTATTCCGTGCAGGGCAGGTTCGTGACGGATAAGGGGAGCTTCTACGCGAGCGATCACGAGTGGGACCCGACAAAGACGATGAAGCTGTTTCTAGCGAAAGTGGAAAGGGAAGTCCACAAACGTATAGAAAAAGGGAGAGGGTATTAGAATATCTTCTTGCCCTCGAAGAATTCGCTTATCTTCGATCCCAGATCCTTTATCTTGACACGTATCTGCTTCATGCTGTCTCTATCTCGTAAGGTGGCGTCCTGCTTTTTCAACGAATCATAGTCTATTGTGATCGCGAGAGGGACGCCAAGTTGGTCATAGATAACGTAGCGCTTTCCTATCGATTGCTTCTCGTCGTATTTCGTTTCGAATTTCGTTTTCAGCATCTCGTGTATTTCCCTCGCTTTCTTATCGATCCCGTCCTTCCTCACTAGGGGGAGGATAATAACATCCAGAGGCGTGAGCTCCCGGGGGAATTTTAAGACAGGTCTTCCTTTCCTCTCCGTGAGCGAATTCTCGAGAACGGCGTAAAATATGCGGTCGAGGCCCATTGACAATTCGAAAACGTGGGGGACGAATTTCTCATCGTTCTCTACGACCGAGAGGTCCGCTCCGGAAACCTTAGAATGTGATGACAGATCGAAATCCGTCCTGTAATTGCATGCTACGAGTTCAAGCCATCCAACGCTCGTCTTCACCTCGAAATCCCATGTTTCCTTCGAATAGAAAGCTTTCGCTTTATCCTCGAGTTCGCGGAAGCGGATATCCTTCGGAAGGAAACCGCATTTCTCGAAGAATTGTTGGGTAATCGCTAGGTAATAGCCTATCAGCTTCCCTGATATTATCTTTTTCTTCACCGCTCGTTCTGGGGTGAAGGGTTCCGTTTTCTCCTTGCCTAGCAGTTTCAACCGGAGTTTCATGTTTTTGTACTTATCAAATTCGGGCAGATCGTTTATTTTTTTAACGTTGAAAAAAATCTCTGTTTCCAGCTGCGTGAACTCCCTTGTCCTTATCAACCCCTGTCTTGGGGAGATCTCGTTTCTGAAAGCGCGACCCACCTGGGATATGCCTAAGGGAAGCGAGACCCGAGAGGTTTTGTAGATCTTCTGAAACGCGGTGAATATGTTCTGGCATGTCTCAGGCCTGAGATAAGCGTTTAGTTCTTTGGACAAAGGCCCGATTGAAACCCCTATCATCATGTTGAATTTTTTCACGCTCGCTAGCGAACCCTTGCATTCCGGGCAGCGGATTTCGAATTTCTTTACCAGTTTATTGAACTCGGAAATGTCCAGAGCTTCCGGTATTGATTTCTTCGTCTTCTCCTCTATCAGTTTATCCGCCCTGAATATCCTGTGGCATTTTTTGCACTGTATTAAAGGGTCAACAAAACCTTTCAGGTGTCCTGAAGCCTCGAAATTTCTTTTCGGGAGGATTAGACAACCCTCGATTTCAAGGGAATCCGTTTTCCTGACGACCTCTTTCCTCCACAGATCAATGATCTTCCTCCTCAGTATCGTTCCTAAATGCCCGAAATCCCAGAAACCTGAGGGGGGCGAGTGGATTTCGGCTGAGGGGAAGAACAGACCCCTCTGATCTGCGAGCTCTTGGATACGAAGGAACTTGTCCATGTTTATCACATATAAATTTATTGTAATCGCTTTAATAAGATAGTATGTCCCTGGTAGGTTCGAAAAGGCGAAGACTGAAGGTTGATTTCCACATACATTCGGATTTTTCCATGGATGGCAATATGTCCCCGGAAGAGATCACAGATCTCGCCAAAAAACTCGGTCTTGATGCGATAGCCGTGACCGACCACAACAGCGTAGAAGGGGGGAAGGAAGCCGAGAAACTCGCGAAGGGTTTGATAGTTTTCGTGGGCTCTGAGATCAAAACTGAAAGCGGCGAAATCATAGGCCTGAACCTGAAGGAGGATATCCCTTCAGACCTCACGCTCGCACAGACCTGCAAGCTTATCAAGGAGCAGGGAGGTTTCGTTTTGGTTCCCCACCCATTCGACAAAATGAGGAGAGGGGTGGGAAAGGAGATAGAAAAAATCGTCAGGTATATAGACGCGGTGGAGGTTTTCAACGCCAGGACCCTGCTTGATAGATTCAACAAAAATGCTTCGAAATTCGCTGAAGAACACAAGCTCCCGAAAGTCGCCGGCTCGGATGCGCATTTCGGGGCGGAACTTGGTTCTGCCTACACATTCGTGTACTCCGAGAAACAGAAGGGCAAGATACTGGAGGCGGTTAAAGGTGGGAAAACCAAAATATTCGGGGGGAAAACAGGCGTGCTTCCGCACTGGAAAACCTTCGTAACGAAAATGGGGAAGAGGTTTTAACTTTTCAGCGACCTGTTATGTTTTCGAAGCCCTCTTTTATTCCCTCTTCTATGTCTTCAAGTGTTTCATATTTCTTCAGTTCGTCCGTTAGGTTGTCTATCGGTTCGGTTATGGTTTCTGGGATATCGTCTATTATATTTTCTGTATACGTATCGATCGTGTTCGCCATCTCTTCATTAGCTTGGCCGACAACCGGTATCGTGAGTACCATAAATGAGATGATAACCACGGGTAGCAGAAGGTATTCTATCACTATCATGTTGTTGATCTTGTGAAATTCTATATCCATCTGTTTGAACAGCAAAAGCACGAATAACGGTATTGTTATAAGAAGTATCATGCTTAGAGGGAAACCGTATTGAACGAATGATATTATGTAGGAAAACATGCCGATTGCCCCCAAGCCGATGAAGAGCTTTTTGTTGCTCTTTATAGTTCCGCCCCTGAATTTGAATTTGTAAATCAAATAACTCGTTGTGTAAACTATTGAAA
>CBEVTC010000005.1:0-31310 GCA_965552715.1 uncultured archaeon
CTCGTGCAGGGGGTCTTCGAGGAAGTAAAGATCGTAAACGTTCGCCACGTGTTCCACCGCATCTATCTGCTTTTCGGGCGTCAATTCCTTCTTCAATCCCTTGTAAACGTAGGCCTTCCCGTTCCAGAACGAAGAAGCCGCGAAGTCGATCCCGAGCTTCACGTTGAAATCCTCTGCTATCCCCGAGAGGAAATCCAGCGTTTTCAGGTCATCAAGGTTCGAACTCCAGGCGTTCTCTATGTTCCTCCCGAGCAGCAATTTTCTTTTCTTCAGTTCCTCCCCCACGAGATTCCATACCTCGTAATTTATGCTCGCTGCCTCTATGGGGTTTTTCGCCTTGTGGGGAAGAACCAGGAACTCCTGCCATGCCGTTTTCCCCCCGTGCTCCCCTCCTCCTATCACGTTCCCCAGGGGGAACGGGAAGCGATACGTTGTTTTCGCCCCCCTCAGCCTCCACAGCTCGTTGTTTGTAGAGGCCTTCGCGATTGCCAGCGAGATCCCCAGCGCCAGGCTTATCCCTATGTTCCTGTAATCCTTCGATGGGTCGATCTGCTCGATAACCTCGTCCGCGGTTATCCAGTCCGTCTCGTCCAGCCCTATAATGTTATCCCTCACCTTCGGGAATACCTTCAGGATATTTTTCATCGGGAGGTCCTTCGCCTCGTTTTTCCCCTTCGAGGTTCCTGAAGGAATTGAGGCAGTGTAGAACCCGTTGCTTGTCTGGATCTTCACCCTGAGCGCGTGCTTTCCTTTCGAGTTGTAAACAGAATAAATCCTCAAATCCTTAATCATAATAATTCTTTATCAGAAGTATAAAAATAGTTTACGTCGGGATTCTCTTTATCTCTATTGGGATGACACCTGCTCCCCATTCGACTTTTGCGATCTCCTGGGGGTCACTCATCTCCTTCGGAAGCTTGATCATGACCGGAGCTCCCTGGGCGATTTGAAGCGCTCTCGCAGATATGATCCTCGCTTTCTCGTATCTTGTATATTCTCTCATTCGAATCACCCTATATACCTCGTCTGTTCCTCGCCCTTCTTTCCCTTCTCTTCCGTCCCTTTCGTTATCTCCATGAGCGCGCGCTTCTGCAATGCCTCGACCTTCTTGATGAAGTACTCCATCTCCTTCACTTTCTTGTCTAGTTTCTTCATGTCTATCTTTACGTTGAGTATTTTCGTTAGAATATCCAAAACGTTCTCAGCGGCCTTCGGGTCCGTTACGATGGGAAAGCCCGTTGTTTGCCCTAGCAGGCAGATCCCATCCTTGTCCCTCTGCTTCCACAGGCCGAGCAGCAAACCCACCGCTCCCACGATGTAGCCGACCTTCTCACCGGCCTCGAAGTCTATCTTGTATTTTTTGTATTTCTTAAGGATATTCTCGTCCGTCACGGCCCCTATAACCTTCTTTTTGCTTTCCATTTCTCCTGTTGCCAGTCCCCCGATCGTTATGATCTCCTTCACGCCTATCTTTTCCACGAAATCCAGAATCTTCTCCGTAACCTCGTAATGACCTTGTGGCGAAAGCGACTGGCAATCACCCACTAGAAGAACGAGGTCCCTCTGGCCCTTTTTCTTCGCCTTCACGTAATAGAACTCGTTCTTGAGCAGGTGTATCTTGTAATTTTTGTGGAGCATGACAAAGGGGAAGAACCATTTCGAGTAGAGGTCGGCGAATTTCTTCGCTTTCAGTTCCTCAACCAGGTAACCCGCCGCGACCCTTCCTATATTTCCTACCCCGGGCAAACCTTCAATCATAATCGCATTCTTCAGTTTCGGCTTGCTGAAAACCTTTATGACCGTCATAAAAAACCCCCCGACTGCAATTAAATTATTTGAATTACCTTTTATTTATATATAATGTTTAAAAAGGTTAATAACAAATCGCCCCCGTAGTCTAGTTCGGTCAATTCTCGAACGAAATTCGGGAAGCCGTGAGGATACTGGCCTCTCGAGCCAGTGACCCGGGTTCAAAGCATTTTCGGGCGTGAAAAGTCCTGAACTTTTCGGTCAACCGCCTTTTAAGGCAGTTGGTTACGCCCGGAAAAGGTGGTTATCCCGGCGGGGGCATTATTCAACACAAATATATTTAAATACCCTTGACAATAGAATAACATTCTGAGATTTTTGAATTTTGTGATCATTCATGACTGAGAGAAAAATAGAGAATTTGAAGACGGGGACGACAACCGTAGGCATTATAGGAAAGGGTTTCATCGTTTTGTCGGCCGAGAGGAAGGCGACCATGGGGTATTTGGTCGCGAGCAAGCACACGAAAAAGATAATCGAGCTCGACAAGCACGCTGGCATGACCATCGCAGGGAGCGTCGGGGACGCGCAGGCTTTGGAGAGGTATATAAAGGCCGAGATGAAACTCTACGAGCTTGAGGAGTCGAGGAAGATCTCGATAAAGGCGGTCGCCACGCTCGTATCGAACATACTTTACGCAAGGAGTTATTTCCCTTATTACGTTCAACTGCTCATAGGAGGGCACGACGGCAAGCCGAGGCTGTTCTCTTTCGACCCGACTGGTTCGGTGATTGAGGAAAAGGATTACTTTTCGACTGGCTCGGGCTCTGTGATGGCACTGGGGGTTTTGGAGGACAAGTACAAGGAAGGGATCGATCTGGAGGGAACGAAAAGGCTCGCTGTTCGTGCAGTTAAGGCAGCGACAGAGAGGGACATAGCCTCCGGAGGAAGCGGGATTGACCTCGCTGTCATAACGCCGCAAGGATTTAAAATGGCACCGGAAGAGGAAGTAAAGAATCTCATGAAATAATGCGAAAACTTTAATTTTAACAATCGGGGAGATTTTAGTGAACAACATTCTAAAGGAACTGCAGAAAAATTTACCGAAGGATGCGGAGATAACGGAAGTGAAATTCGAAGGGCCAGAGATAGTTATCTACACCAAGAACCTGGAGTTCTTCAGGAGTCACGAGAGGGTCGTAAGGGAGATGGTCGCGAACCTCAAGAAAAGGATAGAGGTCAGGCCGGACCTTAGCATAACGCTCGACATGGAGAAGACCAAGAAGCTGATAAAGAAGATAGTCCCGGAGGATGCGGGCATACAGGAGATATACTTCGAACCGGAGTTAGGCAAGGTCGTAATCGAATCCCAGAAACCAGGGATGGTCATAGGGAAAGGAGGCGAAACCTACAGGAGGATAAAGAACGAAACCCTCTGGCTCCCGAAAATCGAGCGTGCCCCGGCAATAGAAAGCCCGATAGTGCGGGCGGTTCGTAATCTCCTTCACACGGAAATCGATTACCGGAAGAAGTTTTTGAATTCAATCGGGCAGAAGATAAACGCCCAGAAGAAGGAGATCGGCGAGCGGTGGATTCGCCTCTCGTGCCTGGGAGGGTTCAGGGAGGTCGGGAGATCAGCGATGCTCGTTGAAACGCCCGAATCCAACATCCTCCTTGACTGCGGCGTGAACGTCGCTTCGGACACGTTCCCCTACCTTGACGTTCCTGAATTCGACATCGAAAATCTCGATGCTGTAATTCTTTCCCACCCCCATTTAGATCACTGCGGGTACATCCCATGGCTGTACGAAAACGGTTATAAGGGTCCGCTTTATTGCACGGCTCCCACGAGAGATCTGATGGTTCTCCTGTGCCTGGATTACGTTGACATATGCCACAAGGAGGGGAAGGAAGTTCCCTATATGAAGAGGTCGGTGGAAAAGGTCGTTAAGCACACCATTGCTTTGGAATACGGCGAAGTCTCGGATCTCACGACAGATACGAGATTGACTCTTCAGCAGGCAGGGCATCTGCTTGGTTCTGCTCTCATTCATCTGCACATAGGGGAAGGCCTGCACAACATTTTATACACCGGTGACATGCTCTTCGGGCCTTCAAAGCTTTTCGAACCCGCTTTCACGAATTTCACAAGGGTCGAAACCCTGATACTCGAATCCACCTACGGGGGGGCGGGTGACATAAAACCCTCGAGACAGGAGTCGGAAGCGAAATTAATGCAGGTGATAAACGATACAATGAAGAAGAAAGGGAAGGTCCTGATACCCTCTTTCGCTGTCGGGAGGGCGCAGGAGATCATGGCGATCCTCGGATCGAACGGTTTCGATTACCCTGTCCACATGGAGGGTATGCTGTGGGACGCGACGGCGATACACACCGCTTACCCGGAATATCTTTCTCGCTACCTGCAGAAACAGATATTCCATTACGGAAAGAACCCGTTCCTTTCCGAAATATTCAAGAGGATCACCGTCAAAAAGGAAAGGGACGAGGTCACAGGAGCGAGCGAAGCCTCTGTCGTCATAGCGACGTCGGGCATGCTCGTTGGAGGGCCGGCACTCGAATATTTAAAGGCGTTTGCCGCTGATAAACGCAATACGCTTCTCTTCGTGGGTTACCAGGCAGAAGGTTCGCTGGGGAGGAGGATACAGAAGGGATGGAGGGACATCCCGATAACCGGAGAAAACGGAAAAACTAAAAGCCTTAGGATGGAAATGGATATCCAAACGGTTGAAGGCGGCCTGTCAGGACATTCGGACCGGAAACAACTCACGAATTTCGTGTACAGGCTTTCGAGCAGGCCCGATAGGGTGATCTGCAACCACGGTGACGGGTACACGACCGCGGAGCTAGCGAGGGATATCCACAAATATTACAAGGTCGAAACACTCGCTCCGAAAAATCTAGAAGTAGTGAGGCTGAAATAAAAACAACACTAAAGAAAAACAGAAATAAACAAAGGATTTATCTCTGTACTTTAGCGTGCTCTGGCGCGAGTATCAGCCAGTCCTGCTCTACTCCCACTACCTCTCCGTTCTGGGCAAGGACGGTTCTCTTCAGTTTTTCCACGGACCTTTTCAGTTCCCCTATGTCCTTTTCTTTCAGGGTTTTGATTTTCAGGAAAACCAGCGATCCCCCTCTCACTTCCTTCAGGACCCTGTCCGTGTCGGCGAATTCCTCAAGTTTCTCGATCGATATCCCTATCCTTCCTGGCGAACTCGATTCCGAAACGCCGACTTCAACGTAGTCCTCAGTTGGGACCCCTTCTTCGTATTCCATGTTCCTAACCGTTATGCCTCTTCTAATCCTATCAAACACCATATCAGACCCTCCCGAACATTAAATCACCGAACAATTTGTTAATATAATGATGAAAAGACTTAAAAAGTTTAGTCATCTTTTGGTTTATTTTGAATTGCTCATGGAAAGACTATGTTATTTAAATTTTTTATGCTTATTTTAAAGCATGACTCCTGATCCAGAACTAGTTAGAGCGGGTCTAGCATTATTAAGCTTTAGTGCGGCAGGAGGATTTTTATTATATACCTTTGCTGATAATTTAGAAACATATGGTAGAGTGAGGAAGGACCTAAAAAAATATTCTGTTGATGATATCCGTGAGGAATATAAGGACTGTTTATCCTCTATTGGTAGGGAACTTGCCATATTGTTTTCCAAAAAATCTTAATAAAAAGTATTAATTATTTGTTCAGTTCCTCCAGTTTCGAAACCACATCCCATATCTTCGTTCTCGCGTACAGGGAGATATTCGGGTCGTTCGAACTTTCATCCAGCACGCCTATCACTGTTGAAATCCTGACGTTTTCGCTTTCCTTTTCCGCTTTCAGGCTATTGATGGATTCCTCTATAGAACTCTTCACGTTCCTCGGGACCCCCCTGTCCCTCATGATATCCTCAAGCAGTTCCAGTGCCTTTTCGATTTTCCCCATTCTCTCACCCTGCCTTGGGCTGGGACTTCATTATTTCTGATCTCAATTCCTCGATCTTTTCCTTTAGCTTCGCTTCCTGCTTCTCTATCGTGCTCAACCGCAGGTTTATCATGTCCTCCTTTTCCTTGAGATCTTTCTTCATGTCTTTCGTATCAACCCTTATCATGATAGGACCTGACAGCTTGAAGACGGATTTCTCGCTGGTTTTCTCTATTTCCTCAAGCGATTTCTTTATCTCGTTCAGTTCGAGATTCAGAGCGCCTTTCTGCGTGAGTATCATTTGTATCTGCTGCTGGTAAATCTGCGCCTGGGTTAACAGCTGCTCGCTTTCCTTATCCATTCACCTCACCTCGCGATAACCCTTCTCGTTACAGAGGGTCTTTTCTTCTCAAGAATCCTGTAACCGCAATAAGGGCATATTATCTTTTTCGCCTTCTGCAGGTCAATATCCACGTCTTTCCCGCAGCTCAGACATTTGTACGCGTAAGCTTTTTCCTTTGCCATGACATCAACCTCAGCCCGTCCCTGGCTCATACGCCTTCCCGGCTATCTTCAGGCCGCACTTCCGGCAGGTCCAGATCCCTGAAGCTAACCTTTTCATTCCGGGTTTCAGGCAGTGAGGGCACACGTGTTTCCTTTTCTGTACCCTTTCGATCTCAACTACCCTTTTTTTCACTCCCTTTCCATACCTCGCTCCGAACCTTCCGCTCGGACCGACCTTTTTCGTCTTCGGCATGTGAACCACGGTTTTAATTTTGAATTCTATTTTTAAACTTATAAGCTTTTCTTGATGAGCTCCCTTATCTCCTTCCCCCGCTTTATTGACAGTTCCACGGCTTCCTTTATGTTCTCGAAAGACAAAGAACCCCTATTCCCTTTCTGCACGGCGCACACATTCCCGTCGGATTTCGTGGATATAGTCAGCCGGGATTCCATCGCATCCTCCTCTTCCAGGCTCGGGTCCACCACGAGCATCCCGCCCATAAAGCCGAAGGTTACCGGAACCGGAGAATCATTCAAGGGAAGCGGCTTGTCCTTCTTCTCGTGAACCACCGCGTCTTTCTCGTATTTCGGCATCTTGGTGTTGAGCAAGGCCGTTATGGCTCCTATCCCTGCGGCGTCTATGAGGTTCCCCTCATGGCTTAGCGGCTGGATATCAATGAAAACCATCCACACCTTTTCGCCCTTCTTTATGCAGAGCTTTTCCGTATCCAGACATTTCGATTCGCGGATCCCGCGGTCCACTACTCTCGCGAGCTCGACCGCCTTCTCTCTAGGGGGCCCGAGTTCGAACTCCGGGGAAGCCAAAGGCGAAAACTCGGCGTTGACTATCAAAACCCCATTGTTCGGCGTGTCCGGGAAGGGTTCGCCTACGCTCATCTTGACCCCGACAATTACCTCCGTGTTCCCTATCTTCACCCTTGCGGATCCTTCTGCGTTTTCTATGGGGTTTTTCTCTATCTCCACCTTCCTGGATTCGTCCAGCTTCCTTCCGTCCAGCCTCATCCCTTTCGACAAGTGGTTGATTACGTATTGGTTTTGGAAATTCATTCGAATCCCTCCTTTGACCATTTTTCAAGCAACGCCTTCTTCTGGTGCATGTAAAGCTCTTCGCACCCCTTCACGGCGAGTTTTATTATGTTTTCCATGTCACCTTTCGATATGTTGCCGTCCATCTGGAGAAGCGTGAATTTCTTCTCCCTTGGCATGTACGCTATGGGAAGATCGCATTCCGTGGTCTCCTCTTCCTTTCCGGCGAGGTCGAGAACGTATTCCTTCCCTATCTTACCCGCTGCTATGGACGTCACCAAATCGTGCATCTGTATGCCGGCGTCTGCAAGGGCGAGGCTTGCGGCATTTATCCCCGCTGTCCTCGTCCCCGCGTTCGCCTGCAGGATAACGATATACAAGTCCACGGTCGTCCTGGGGAAATCCGTCAGGAAAAGCGCGGGCTCCAGCGCCTCCCTCGTTACTTTTGAGATCTCAACGCTCCTCCTCGACGGGCCTGGCCTGACCCTCTCGTTCGTTGAGAAAGGAGCCATCGTGTAATTGCACTGGAGGATCGCGCGATCGCTCTCCCGCCTGTGCCTCGGATTCAGTTCCCTTGGACCATAAACTGCTGCTATCGCTATCGTCTTTCCTATGCTCACCATCGCGGAACCGTCAGCCTGTTTCAGCACGCCTACCTTCATCTCAACAGGCCTCATTTCGTCCAACTTTCTCTTGTCTTCCCTTTTCATAACATCTCCTCCTATTTACTTTCGCTCTTTTCGTCAAGTAACTTTGAAATATGATCCGTCAATCCTGTTATCTGGGAATTTTCGTGTATATACATTATAGCCTTCGCTGCGAGGTTCTCTTTTTCCCCATGCACCCATATAACGCCGTTCTGCCCGACCGATATCATGCAGCCGGTCCTGTCCTTTATCGTGTTGATCATCGAACCCTGCTTGCCGATAACCCTCGGAATCTTTACCGTGGAGACCCTGACGATTCTCCCGTTCTCGAATTTCCTCGTTTTCGGATCCTTCATGGAAATCCTTACGTCCTTCATGGGGGTAACCTCTGAAACCTCCGCGTATATCACGTCACCTATCCCGTATATTTTCGAGAGGTCTGTTTTGGCGGAGTCTATGAAACCCCTCACGCCCGCGAGCGAGAGGAACGCCTCGTACGGGGAATTTATGTTCACGTTCCAGCCGGAATGATGGACCTCTTTCACGGTTCCTATAACCATGTCACCCACTTCCGGTATGTATTCCCCTGACAACGGGATAACCTCGATAACCCTTCCTTTATAGTAAACAACTCCGACCCTTTTGGAATATATTGAATTACCTTCGCGGAAACAGTTCCTTCCCGGGAGGTAGTCCATGGATTCCACGATCCTGTGCCCGGGAATAACGACTTCCCTTTCCTTCCTCCCTGTCACTTCCTTTTCAGCTTCTTTCACGCCCTTTTCCACACCCGTCTCTTCTTTTGCCTTTTCGATAATTTCATTCTTCATATCTTTTACACCTCTTTCCATATTATCACCATCATTTTTATATCTTATGCTCCTTTACGATTTTAACCTCAACCTTCCCTGCTGTGAGCTTGTTGAGTTTATCATAAATATCCCCCTGGATTCCGGCGGGTATCTCGACCAGCGCGATCCAGGCAGTCGACGTCCACTCCTCCTTCCTGACCTCGGTTATCTCCCTTATGATTGAGTTCGCCTTCCCGGCGTGCTCTATCGGAACCTTTATCGCGATTTCAATCCTCTCGAGCGAGATTGGAATGACCTCCTGTATCTTTTCCAGAACGTTCTTGACCTGCTCTTTTGCGGGCTTGAACGGGTCGATGAGAACGTGAGCTTCGTTCATGGCGTTCAGAATCCTCGTGGCCGGGTGGGGGAGTTTCGTTTTCGGGTCGATCCCCTGCCTCGCTATCGTGTTCGCTATTTCCTTCCTTTTCTCCTCCACGAACCTGTTCCTCTGTTCCGTGGTCAGCTGGATTTCCCCCTCCGTTATTACCTTCTTCGCCACCTCAAACACGTCTGTCGTTCCAAACGCCTTCTGGAGGTCCTCGGAAGAATGCCTCTCGCCCTTTTTCGAATCCTTGAAGATTTCATTCACAGCCAGAATGTCCTCTATGTTCCCTTCTTTCTTTCTCTTGAACTCGAGCGCCTTGTCAGGATCGACCATTATCTCGAAATCCATTCCTGCCCTAGATATTCTTGCTATAACTGCGTCCTCAACAGAAACCATAATATCACTCCTTCCGCCTGGGTACTGAGAATTCCGACCTATACTCTTTTATCCTTTTCGAACTTGTCAATATCGGTTCCAGAAATCTTTTTGAATTCCTTTTCCGTTATCACCGCGATTTCTATGTTCTCCCTCGAAACGCTTTTCTCTCCTGCATTCAGAGCCTTGATGAGAAGTTTAACCCCGTCTTTCACGGTTATCCTTGAAGCCGGATTTGAGGATTTTCTTCGACTTCTCTGCTCCCCTTCCTATCGCTTGCGCCTTCCATTCGAGCATGGTTCCCGAGGGGTCTGTTTCGTAGAGATTCGTTCCCAATTCGTCAACCCCTCCGATCAGCAGACCCACTCCGAAAGGCCTTAGACCGGCGTATTGCGTTGCCATGTGTTTGTGGTTTGCCAGGTATTTCCCCAGAGTCTGAACTGATACGGGCTCTCCGTATGTTATCTTGTTTATCTGAGCCTTGACCCTGGCGGTCTCAACCAAATCCCTCGCATCCGCCAGGATGCCGGAACCAACCAGCCCTATGTGATTATCTATTTCGAATACCTTTTTGTACGTGTCGCTAACGCTCAAAGGACCTGAAGATTTCGTAGCCCCCAGAATCACTCCGTTTTTCACTACCAAACCGATCGCTGTACTCCCTCTCTTAACGGCCTGCCTTGCGTATTCCACTTGCAGCAGCCTTCCATCAGGAGAGAAGACCACGATAGTCCTGTCGTAAGCCATGTAATTTTGCGGTATAGGTTGCATATTAAACCTCCTAATTAAACATGAGTGTCGGAAGACGACCTGAAATTTCGAATCAAGTCGTCATACGCTAATTTCGAAAGACATCCTGAATCATAAATCCAAGCTGTCAATCGTTAGATATGATTATGACTTTTATATATAAATAATTTCTATATAAATGTTCAGGTTCGTGGAATTGCTTTATTCTCCTTCTTCCCCGAAAACAAGGTCCTTTATCTCTTCGAGGTCGCTGAGATCGTTGAGCTTTATCTTCTTCCCTGATATGGTGTACAGAACGTTGTCTATGTAGAGCGAGCGTTTCACGGAATACTGATCATCGAAGTAATAATATCCGCTCTTCAGGAAGGTCTGGTCGTCGTCGTAATGGGTGATTCTTCCCTTCAGGTCAAACCCGTTCTCCAGCGTTACGTCATAAACGTACGCTCCCTGGAACACGTAATCTCCATACGTGTTGCTCGGCAGGGTTTCCTTATCCCCCTTTATCTCCGCCAGGAGGATGGGGATAACCAGCAAATTCTTGTCCCTGTCGAACAGGAAGGCTTTGTGATCCTGAAGAACGTAGGAATCCGTTCCCCTGTCCCCTATCACGACCTTGTGAAGTTCCTTCGGGTCGCTGACGTCCGTGACATCGAATATCGCCATCTTCACCCCCTGGTACCAGGCGAAATCCCCTCGCGATTCCTCTGCCTCGACCGTTTCCTTCCCTATCCCTATGATGTGATTCTCGTCGTAAGGATGCAGGTAATCCGAGTACCCGGGGATCTTCAGTTTGCCGAGTATCTTCGGGTTCTCGTGATCCGAGAGGTCGATAACGAAGAAGGGATCGATTTTTTTGAAGGTGACCAGGTAACCCCTTTCGCCCATGAACCTCGCTGAATATATCGATTCGCCCGGGGCGATATCCTCTATGCTTCCGACCATGTCGAAATTCTCGTCAAAAACGTAAACGTTGTTTGATGTCGAACCGCCCGTTCTACTCAGTCTACCGGCTGTGGTTGCTATTCTGAAGTGCGAATCGTACTCGTCCATGGAGAACTGGTTGAGAACGCGGCCGGGGGCTTCCATGTGACCCACGTATTCGATATCCCCGTCATCCAGGGAGAATTTATGCACGATCGTTTTCTCTGCTGTGGTTCCTTCTGCTCTGACACCGAACCAGAACGGGTAGTTCATCTCCGCCACATACAGATTATCGAGGGAGGCGTATATGTTCTGGCCAGATCCCACTATGACATCTTTGGCTATCTCGGCTTCGGGATCGTCCATCGAAATCGAAGCGAGTGTAACGAAGTTCTGGGGGTCTATCGGCTCGAAGTACTCGATATCCACACACCTGGAGGTTTTTGAGAATGATACGTCCTTCTCCACATCATCTCCTACCCTGTCCCTGTACAAGGGGACCAGATCCTCTCCTGACCCTTCCTCCAGGATCCGGTAATTCGGGTAGGAGTTGATTATGAAATAAACATGCGAACTGATTTTCCTTGAAGACAGATAATTCCCCTCGAAGTCCACGGAACGGACGAGTTCCGGGCTTTCTTTATCGCTAACGTCCCATATCTGTATGGTTGTTAATTGTGAGTAATAGGGGTAAGGCGCTATATCCGTTGCGATCATCTTTTCGGAGACCTGCTCGTATGGAACAGGGATCTCCTGCCTGGTGGAGCCGAAAATCAGGACGTGATTGCCGTGGATGAACATCTCATTTGGATAGAAATCCTCGAGGCCCGTCTCGCTCAGGATTTCGCTCGCCTCCGCCGGGTAGGCCTTCGCTACAATAAGCCTGCTTCCATCCTTCCCGTACCTGTTTGTTTCGCCTGTCAACGTGTAGATGTATTCGCCGTCCGTTTTCACGATATCCGCTTCGTCAACCCCAGCGACCTGTATGTTCGTCTCGGAATACTGCGGCGTCGCTTTCGCCGCGCCATCCGCTGCAACGCTTGTTTCAAAAACCTGCATCATGGGAACTCCTATAATTCCAGGCATCTGATATGACCTGCTCTTTTGCTGCGCTTCCTTGAACGCGTTCTCCATGGCAGAACAGGAAGCGAATTTCTCCAAGGAGGCCTCCCCGAAACTAGGGTAAGGGTTGACCTGATAAGCCTGATAAGAAACCACCCCGCCAAGAACAAGGGCTAAAACAAAAAATACTCCCAATCCACCGAGACCTTTCGAATATTTCATGATTAGTTATTGGAAAAGAGGTATTAAATAGGGTTTCGATTTTGTTCGGTTTTTACCGAAACTTCGCTCTACACCATCCCGAAGAATGACAGAATGCTGAAAATGAAATTCGCAAACGCTAACCTCAGCCAATTGAAGAAACCCACCCCTTCGAAAGTTATGTCGCCGCTCTTGAGTTCATCCACAACGGATACTTCCCCGTTCATAATATTCTCTATGGTTTGCATGTCCGTGTTTATCTTGACCGTTGGGTCGGCAAGTTCGCCCTCGGATATCTCCATTATCTCCGAATTCTGCGTGACGACACCAACAACCCCGTACCCTTCGACGTATATGTTCATTCTCTCGTTCACGAAAAGGTTCGCTACTTCGGGATACGCTTTTATATTAGAGTTGTAAAATTCCCTTATCACTTCGAGATCGATTTCAGACGTTTCATTTGTCTCGGCAAGGGCGTTCGGGGATATGAAGAAGAAAGCGAGAAACAAAACAAGGATCGCTAGGGATTTTAAATTCATAATTTTATTTTTGTTACGCTGTTTAAAAAGTTATTTTTAAATACTGTTTCGAATTATTAAGATCGAATCACGGGGTGGTTTTATGAGGTATGATCTTCAGGGAACGACCATGCAGATTCTGAACACGGAATTGGATGAGAATGAAACGATTGTTTCGGAATCCGGTCGTTTGATATTCATGAGCGATAACGTCAAGATGGACACCAAGATGAAGGGGGGTTTCTGGTCATCGGTAAAGAGGAAATTCGCCGGCGAGTCTTTCTTCCTGGTCAACTTCACGAGTCTGAGGGGTAAGGGAATCGTTAGTTTCGGGTCTGAATTCCCCGGCAAGATAATCCCGCTCGAGATGAAACAAGGGGAGGAACTGATCGCCCAGAAGGATGCGTTCCTCTGTTCGGAAATTTCGGTCACTTTCGATGCTACCTGGACCAAGAAGATAGGAGCGGGTCTGCTCGGAGGGGAAGGATTGATACTCATAAAGATAAAGGGCCCCGGAATCGCTTTTTTCAACGTCGGCGGTGAGGTCACGAAGATCGACCTCGAACCTGGCCAGAAGATACGGGTGGACACGGGGAACCTCGCTATGTTCGATTCGAACGTCAGGTATTCGGTGGAAAGGGTGAAAGGCATTAAGAACATGATATGGGGCGGCGAAGGTCTCTTCCTCGCCACGTGCGAAGGGCCAGGAAGGGTCTGGGTACAAAGCCTTCCCATCAACGAGCTTGCGGGGAAGATCGCGGAATACCTGCCAGGCCGGAAGGGCGGGAGCATGGCGGCAGGGATGCTGATAGGTAGTATGATGGGTAAGAGGCGATGAGTATGCCGGAAAAAAGATATTTTCTGAGAATGACAGGGGCTTTCCTGCTTGGAATAGTGGCTCTGCTAGTCGCGGGTCTGGTGTTCTTGTTCCTGCTTCCGGTTTTGCTGCCGCTTGCGCTTGGGGTGTTTTTAATCGTGGCGGTCTTCATGGTAATATGGGCTGTAGTGTACGTTGCGATGGTGATAGGAGTGGGAATATATTACTTCTTCAAGCCCATGAAGTTCGAGAAGAAGGACAAGGATTACTCGATAGCGAAGGCGGAGGAAGCGGGCAAGAGGGAGAAAGGGGAAAGCGAGGAATGAGCGTGGATAAAGACGAATACTTCGAGAGCAAGAAAAAGAAGAAGTATAAGAAGAGATACAAGAAAAGGGTGAAGTTCAGGAAAACGCCCGTTGACAGGTAAACAAAAACCCAAAATTTTAAATACTAGTTCTCGTAATAGTGCTTACGTGGTGTTAGGATGGGCATGTTCGATTTCACCGGAAGGGAAGTCAAGGATATCGTGATCTCGCTGTTGGTTCTTTCTTTTGTTTTCATGTTTTGGATCACATCAAACTATCCTGAAATACCAATCTATCTTTCATTCCTTTTTTCGCTCCTAACGGTAGGGTTCGCTTTCATTGGGCATGAACTTTCGCACAGATCCGTTGCTCGAAAACTCGGGTTCCATTCGGAATACGTCATGTGGAAGCAGGGGTTGCTCATGGCGTTGCTGTTCGCTTTCATCACGAACGGGAGGATAATATTCGCCGCTCCAGGAGCCGTGGTCTTCGCGAGCTACTGGGCTTTCAAGGGGCCGAGATTGGATGATGTTGGGAAGATTGGGATCGCGGGGATAGTTTTCAATATAACACTGTTATACATATCCATTCCTTTATTTTTCATAACAGGCTTTGAACTGTTTGCCCTGATGGGCTTTATAAACGGATGGTTCGCGATATTCAACCTGATCCCCTTAGGCCCGCTTGATGGGAGGAAAGTGATGCAGTGGAACTCGAAGATCTGGGCAACGGCTTTCGTCCTTGCGATAATAGGATTCGGGATTTTGTACGTTTTTTAACCCCGATAAGGTGAATCGTAAGTTGTTATTAAGCAGCAATCGGTTTCATGCGGATCCCGCTCTATAGGTATTATGGTCTTTCCCACAGCGTTCATTTTTTCCTCGAAATCCAAAAGCTCATCTGCCATGAGATCCCGAACCTTCATAAATTTTTTAATTATCATCCCTTTGGAAGAAAGATAATCTCTCACGTCCTTCGGCATGGAAACCCTTTTCTGGTCGCTGTCTTTTATCGCGAATTCTATAAACCTTAATTCGTCTCTATTTTTGGCTGTTACCACCCCTTTAAAACCAAAACTGTAACCGTATTCATTCAATTTGTTTTTTATTTCTCCGCTTATCTTTCCGTAATCCCATCTACGTGAAGGGTCATGAATAGCATCTAGGGTAGGAAAGGGAGGGGAAATTCTGTAAAAGGTTTCAATGATTTCCATAAATCAGTTTTAGGGGTAAGTTTTTAATTTTTATTTGGGCTCAGAGAAGTTTAAAATATGAGGTGTGCTGTTTTCGTTGTTCTGTTCTTGCTTGTTATGGCAAGCGGGTGCGTGCAAAAGGGGGAAACGATCCAGAACGAAACGACTGAGAATGAATCTTATAACAGAACAGGAAACGAAATGCCCGTGGTCACGAAGGGCGATTTCACGTTCAAAATACACGGAGATAACCAATTCTGGATCCCACCGAACGGGAGCGTGAAATTCTACGTGGTTTTCAACAACGTGGATGATGATGAGAAAAAACATAAGTTCATCGCACGGGCTCATCCCCTGGCTGTTGATTTCGATGTGATGGCGGCTTACCAGTGTCTGCATTTCACCACCTGCAACAAGCTTATTTCGGACATGAACAATTTCATAAAACAGCCGAAAACCCCGATATGGATAAACTACACGTTTGTTGGCCTCTACACGATCGAGATACGAACCCCTTCCAACGCCGTGAACGGGACGTACATGTACAACATGGTTGCGTGCGAGGACATGAGTTTCGATGAATGCACGGAGACCAAAACAAACTGGGGTCCCAACACCCCTGTAATCGTCCACATTATCTGAGAAAACTTGAGTAAGCGTCAGCTACCTTTTGCTCCACATCTTTTGTTGGGATCAGGAAAAGCTGTGACCGAAAGTTTTAAATAGTTTTCTAGTATAAATGGTTATATATTACAATATACAAACTTGATAGCAAGATATACAACCATCTATAGTAAGGTGTTTTCATGCGAAGGGATCCTATGATGATAATGAAGGAAATACTTCGCCTTCTCGAAGAGGAGAAGGACGAAGCGCTGAGCCTAAACGCGATCTCGGAGAAAACAGGCATACACAACCTGACCGTGAGGAGATACGTTCGTATAATAGAGATGGTGAGGAAAGAGCCTGAGATCGAGATAATCAAAACAGGACGTTCGATTATAGTGAGGATAAGGAGATAGCATGAAAGAGACGGTTTTGAAGATGTTCGGGAAGTACAGGAAGCGCCCGTTAGAACCTGAGCCGAAATTCGAAACCAAACAAACGAATCTTAAAGATTTTAATATAAGGCGTTTCAATAATAATTCAAGCGGGAACGTTATGGAGAAGCTTGATGTTGAACACGTAACTTTTGAAAGAGGTGATTCTTATGATGAAGAATAATGAGGATATCGGCCTGAGAGTTGGAGAGCTCACGAACCGTGAGGAATTCGGAAGGGGGATAGTCAGATTTGACACGAAAACCATGGGAAAGCTCGGCGTGAGAGAGGGAGACGTAATCGAACTCAATGGTCAAAAAAGGACCGGAGTAATAGCCGTTCGTGCTTACCCTTCGGATATCGGCCTCAGCATAGCTAGAATGGATGGCATAACGAGGATGAATATAGGAGTGGGGGTGGGCGAAACGGTTAAGATCAAGAAAGCGGATATTAAGGAAGCTAAAGGGGTTGTTCTGGCACCCGCTCAAAAAGGCCTATCACTAATAATGCACCCCGATCTTCTGAAAAAGAACCTGTTCATGAGACCCGTTATGAAAGGAGACATGATCTCGCCGTTCCCTATCGTGAAGAGAGAGAGGGAGATAAACCCCTTCGAGGATATGTTCAAGAGTTTCGGCATAGACATCGAAGGACTGGGAGATTTCTCTTTCACCCCGATACCGGGAGAAACCAGGCTTGTCGTGGTTTCAACGAATCCCGAAGGCATAGTCAAGATAACGGACATGACGCAGGTGGAACTCAGAAAGGAAGCTGTTGAAATGGAAATGGGGAGGGTTCCGACCATAACATACGAGGATATAGGAGGATTGCGCATGGCAATAGAGAAGATAAGGGAGATGGTCGAGCTCCCTTTGCGTCATCCCGAGTTGTTCACGAAGCTGGGGATAGATCCTCCGAAAGGGGTTCTGCTCTACGGCCCGCCGGGAACCGGTAAAACGTTACTGGCGAAAGCGGTTGCCAACGAAAGCGGGGTTAACTTCTTCTCCATAGCTGGGCCTGAAATAATGAATAAATTTTACGGACAGTCCGAGGAGAATTTAAGGAACATATTCGAGGAAGCCGAAAAGAACGCGCCTTCCATAATCTTCATAGATGAGATAGACTCCCTCGCCCCCAAAAGGGAGGAGGTTACCGGAGAGGTGGAAAAGAGAGTGGTGAGCCAGTTGTTAGCGTTAATGGACGGTCTGAAGACCAGAGGCAAGATAATAGTCATAGCCGCAACGAACAGGGAAAATGCATTAGACCCTGCTCTCAGAAGGGGAGGAAGGTTTGACAGGGAAATCGAAATAGGCGTTCCGGACACGAGGGGGAGGAAGGAAATCCTCCAGATACATACCAGGAACATGCCCTTGGAAAAGGATGTTGATTTGAACTGGTTGGCAGAGGTAACGTACGGTTTCGTTGGGGCGGATTTGGAAGCACTCGCAAAGGAAGCTGCTATGTCCGCCTTGAGGAGAAATCTCCCGCAGATATCCTGGAAGAAAGATGAGCTCCCGCCGGACGCCCTCAATAAACTCATGGTCAACAAAAAGGATTTCAATAACGCGCGTAAGATGGTTGAGCCTTCCGCAATGCGAGAGGTGATGGTCGAGATACCGAATGTCAAATGGGAGGACATAGGAGGTCTGGAAGGGGTAAAACAATCGCTTAAGGAAATAATTGAGTGGCCTTTGAATAACCCGAAGTCTTTCGAAAGGGTTGGTATAAAGCCCCCGAAAGGGATTCTGCTCTACGGCCCGCCGGGGACAGGAAAAACCCTGCTGGCGAAGGCCGTGGCGAACGAATCAGGAGCGAACTTCATCTCGATACGCGGACCCGAAGTCCTGAGCAAATGGGTTGGGGAAAGCGAGAAACGAATACGCGAGGTGTTCAAAAGAGCGAAGCAGGTCGCACCCAGCATAATTTTCTTTGACGAGATGGATGCACTGGTTCCCAGAAGAGGTCTTTCAGTTGGAACACGCGTATCCGAAAACGTCGTTTCCCAGATACTAACGCAGATGTCGGGAATCGAAGATCTCCACAACGTGATTGTTATAGGGGCGACGAACAGGCCTGATATTCTCGACCCCGCGCTTCTGAGGCCCGGAAGGTTCGACAGACAGGTTTTGGTTCCGTCCCCGGATGAGAAGACGAGACTTGAGATATTCAAGATCCACACGAAAAACATGCCACTGAAGGGGGTGGACCTCAAGAAAATCGTCAGGCAGACCGATGGATACTCAGGAGCGGATATAGAAGCCATTTGCAGGGAAGCAGGTCTAAACGCCATCAGGGAGGACATGAACGCAAAGGAAGTGACCAAGAAGCATTTCGATTTCGCGCTAAAAGAATCGAGACCTTCAATAACGCCTGATCTCGTGAAATTCTACGAAAAACTGACGGAGAGTTTCAAATCCAAGGGCATGGAGAGAAGGATATCGAAAGAGGAAACGGATTACGTGGGTTGAGCTTATAAGAAGATTCCCGCCTAATTATTTATCATGAGACTGCAGTACAACCCGAAACATCTGGGCGATAAGAAACAGGTGTGGAGGAGCTTTCTTGCAGGAAGCCTCATAGTTTCATCCTTAATATACCTGGTTTTCACAGAGAGTGTTGCTGTATTTTTCTCCGCTCTGGGTCTGATGATAATAGGCCTGATACTCTTCATAGATATTAATTTAAGCACAAGGAAGATGGTTTTCCTTTCCCATAACGTCTTTTTCCTTACCGTTGGGGGAATAATCTCGATAATGTTTCACGCGATCGGGTTTTTATTCTTGTACCTGGGGATAGTGGTAATACTGATCGTTGTCACGTTGCTACATAAATTCAGAATCAGGGGGAAAATCAAGACTTCTTCTTGACCTTCTTTTCAGAAACGACCCACTTCAGTTTCTTCCCTTCTCTCCCCATATTCCAGTTTTTCTGGCACTTTGAACTGCAGAATATCAGTATTTGTCCTGTATTTTTAACAAACATTTTTCCTTTACCTTTTGGTATCCCCTTTCCACAAATACCGCATTTCATGCCATCACATTACCTGTTCTGGGAAATCCTTCCAGCCGCTTCCATCTCGGTCTCTTTCAGCATTATTATGTCATTAATTCTGACCGGCCCTGAAACGTTCCTCATCAGAACCTTTCCCCTGTCCCTTCCTTCAAGAACCTTGCACCTGACCCTCGTTACTCCTTTCACTCCAAGCCTTTCCAGGACCTGTATGACTTCTGCTGCAACAACCATACTTAACGCCTTCCTTCCTTATTCCCCCAAGGCTCCCACTTTCTTTTTTACGTTCTCTACCATTCTCTTCGCGTCTCCGGTCTCCTCGATCGCGATGCTCGATGTAGCGACATCGATCCCTGCCGCCTTCCCGAGCTCGAGTTTGGACGGAACCTCAACGCACAAGACCTTCTTCTCATCGCAGAGCGTTGGCAAATGCATGAGGACTTCTTCAGGCTCGACATCGCTTGCCACTATAACGAGTTTTGCCAGCCCGCGCTCTATGCATTTCGTTGTCTCGTTCACTCCTTTCCTGAGTTTCCCGGTGTTTTTTGCTATCTCAACAGATTCGTAAATCTTATCCGCAAGGTCCTTGGAAACCTCGAACTTAACGAACTTCGTCATTTTCATCCCTCCTTCATTGGCATTCGAAAGACTTGTACAAGCCAAGTCAAACGTCATTTTGCCTTTGTAGTCAATGACCAATTAGAGTATTATTATAGGGTGTATATATAAAATTAATGCTTTCTATTTCTCGGGAGGACCGAGAAGTCCGGGACCACCTTGACCCTGACCTTCCTCTCCTCCTCCTGTTCCTTCTCCCCCTCCCTCACCCGTTCCCCCTTCCGGCGGGCCCTTTTTCTCATCGGGAGGACCCCTTTCGAACATGAACTGCATCAGCATGAGTCCGTCCTGAAGGGCGTCGCCCGGTTCCGCCCGTATCTGACCGGATGCGATACCGCCCTGTATCATGAACCACATTCTCATTCCGTCGACCATGCCCTTGAACATGTCGCCGAATGCCGGACGGCTTTCCCACGGCGGATATTCTACGTGTCCTCCCTTCATCTCCCTTTCAGAGGTGAGTATCATGTCGTAGAAGAAGTCAAATTCAAAGGTTATCTTCGCGTCATAATCGCCTTCATACGTTTCCATGGGTTCCATCTTGATGAGAACCTCGTCATTAATGGTTATAAGGGCGTTGAAGACTAGCTCTTCACCGTCTACTATGTTGAATATAATCTTCGCTTCTCCCCCGTATTTTTCGGATATGGAGTTGATTATTCCCATGAATTTTGGATCTCTCCTCATCTTCTCCTGTTCCGAAGGCGGGATTTCAGGTTTCTGCTTCCCCTCGGGTCCTGGCATGTAGCCTCCTTTCATCCCGGCCTGGAATTCCTTCTTTATGAATTCCTTGGTCGGGAGTATCCATATCTGCATGTATGGTGAAATGATTCTCGCCCTTTTACCGAAGAAGTCAGTGGTTGTCTCAGCTTCCCATACCCTGACAGAACCGAATTCCGTGTCGTAACTGACTTCTATCGGTTCGTATTCCTCGGGAAGCTTATCCTCTCCCGAGCACAGGAGTAGCTCTGATGTCTTCATGCTGTTGTCGACAATCCTCCAGTACGAATCGAATATCCCTCCTATATGCTTTTCCCATTCGCTCGGGGAGGACGGGACATATTCCTCAAAGAACCATGTAAGGAACTCCTCTGTGAGGGAATTCTGGATCTCAATCCTTTCCTTTATCTTGTTTTCCAATTGCCATTCACACCATTCCTCCCCCATTTCCATTTCTATTTCCTCCCTTATTGGGTGGAGCTCCTCAAAGGGATCGCCCCACATGTCAAAGTGAACCCAGCCTTCCATCCGCTTTGTGGGGAAGGTCCTGCAACTCCCTTGAAACCTAACAGCCCCCTTATCATGCACCCATTCCTCTCCCTTTACGCAATCGAATTGCTGTATCACGTTGCCCCAGGGGGCGCACCTGTCCTCCGCGCAGTCCGCTTTGCTCTCGCATCCCCCGCACTCTCCGAAAGACTCGCATCCGTTCTCCCAGTCTCCGTCGCACTCAAACCATCCCTCGTCACACCAGCAGGAAGAATCTTCAGAATCAAAATGCTGATTTTCATTGCATTCGAATTCTCCTGCCTCATACCTGCACGTGTTGCACGATCCTCTGCAGAATTCGTCCCAGCAATGTATTGTTTCCAGGCCATAATCACTGAAGAAGTTTTCACACTCCTCTTCGTTCTCCCAGTTCCAGCAGTATTGCTCGCATGACATTCTGTTTTCGCATCCGCCGGGTCCCTGTATTTCCCCTGCTTCTATTTTCCTCATGAACTCGTCTACCCTCATGTTACATTCCTCGCAGGGTCTGCATTCTTCCTCGCAGGGGAAATCCCCTTCTGTAAACAAACCGGTGAACAATCCCGTTACAAAATCCGATAATCTCGCAACAATATCACCTGTCGGAGGACCTTGTTCCGGCGGGGCCTCTGGAGGCTGTTCCGGTGGTTGTTCAGGAGGCGCTTCAGGCGGGACCTCAGGCGGAAGCTCGGGCTCTTCCGGAGGCGCTTCTGGTTCAGGTTCGGGAACAACTTCTATCGGCTCCTCCGGCGGGGCTTCCTCTTCAATGGGTATCGGAAGCGTCACGCAGTTCCCGTTCGAACATACGTCCTGCGGCCCTCCGCAATCGCTCGCCAGCACACAATCCCCGCTAACCTCTTGTTCTTCCTCCTCAACTTCCGGAGCGATCTCTTCTTCGGGAGGTTCCTCGGGTTCTTCTTCTGGAACTTCCTCCTCTTCCGGTATCTCTTCTTCAGGCACTTCTTCTTCCTCAGGGATTTCCTCCTCCGGTACTTCCTCCTCCTCAGGACATTCACCCCAATATCCACAACCCTTTTCATCTGTTAATTGCGGACATGATGTTCCATCAGGGCACCAGCAACTTATTGGAATAGGCAGGCATTCCTCTTCGGGCGGGTGTGGCGGAACCTCAGGACAATCATACCCTGTTTCAGTCCATTGATTAGCGGCACATATCGCAGTTGTTATCTCCGACCCGTCTTTACATTTTCTCTTCTTGGTTTTTCCTTCCTTGCAGCCTTCCTCGCAGTCCGTTACCAGTTCCGTAACCTTGCACTTGTCCTCAACACACTGCGAAACACCGCATTTAGGCTGAGGGCAATCCTCGTCACTTTCACACGTTTTGTCAGTAACAACGCATATCGGAGGCAGGTGGCATCCGAACTTGTCTTTCCCCTTCCAGACTATCTTCCCGTTCGGGCATTCGGGAGGTTCGTACACCTCGCAAACAACGCAATCTTCCGGACACGTTTCCTTGCTCTCATTCCCCTCACATATGTGGTCTCCGCATATCGGTTCTGGTTCTTCGGGAGGGACTTCTTCCTCAGGAGGTATGCATTTCTTGGAAATGCACAGAAGTTCTTCCCCTTCTTCATAAGCGCAGACCTGCCTTTCGCAATTCGGATCCTGGCAGTCGATCAAACTATTATTGTTGTTATCCTCCATGTCATCACATATCTCAAGGCCGCAGGATCTCGTGGATTCGCAATTCCCGTCGTTATCGCAGTCCTTGAACCCTTCGTTGCAGGCGCATTCGTTTTCTATCAAAATCTGGTTTTCCCCGCAGGTTATATTGGTTACGTTTATCTCATCGCATGGTTTCGTGTATTCTATCCCGTTGCATATGTAGATTTCGCAAGGCTTCTTTTGTTTCACGCCGTTGCACATGTATTCTGGTTCGCATGGTTCAAGCTGCTCAACACCGTCGCATATGTACGTCGGCATGTCGGGGTTCCTGCACTTCTGGCAGCCCAGACAAAAGTTGTCACACCCGCTTTCGCATGTGCTTCTCTTCTCTTCACATGAGATCACGCAGCTCTCAGCGCATCCCAGACAATCAGGCGGGAAACTCCTTGAGCATTCCAGCACGCATTCCTCGAAGCCCTGGCCGCAGTTCATTCCTTCCATTTCTCCCCAGCACGTGTCGCACTCCTCGCACTCCTCGAAGCAGCGTCCCTTCCCGCAGGGCAAGTCTGTCTCGCACCCGTTCTCCCAGTTGCCGTCGCAATCATAAAACCCCTCGTCACAAATACAATAACCCTTCTCCCTGTCAAAATGCTGTTTCTCATTGCACTTGAAATTCCCTTGGTCGTAATTGCACACAGAACATTCCTTGCACTCTCCACTGCAATCGAACTCCTCTGAATGAAGCCCTATCTCCCTGAGCTGGTCCCAGCATTCGCCTTCCTGCTGCAGATTGCAATAATCATTGCATTCCTCTTCTGACATGCAGCCGCCCGGAGTTCTTATCTCTCCTGCCCTGGCGCGCTCAAAAATATCATTAATTATTCCCATTCTCCTTTTGTTGCACTCGTCACAGGGTTTGCAGGAGACATAGCAGCCACCGTAGGACTCGTCCTCGCATGCCCAGCAGTCGTCACAGGCCCCGCGGACCTCTTCGCTGTTATGGCACGGGTTGCACTCTATCTCACATATACTGTGGCATTCCTCCCCGCCTCCGCACTCCCAGCATTCCCCGCACACGGAACGGCATAGCTCATGCGTCGTCTGCCAGCACCCCCCGTCCCTGTTGCACGTGTCTTCACAGAGTTTACCGCAGTGCCTTTCCTCCCAGCAGTCCGGATCCTGGCAGTCGACAACGTTATCCCCGTCATCATCCTCATTGTTATCGCATGTCTCGTCCCCTCCCAGGGCAAGGACACAGTTCCCGTCCACGCACCCCTCGTCATCCGCGCACTGGAAATCGTCAACATGCCTGCACCAGCTGTCCTGATAGACTTCAAGGTTCTCAAACAATCTTTTCTCCCACTCTATCTGCTCTGTCGGGGTTATCCTGATGTCGTATTCCCTGAACATGTCCTCGATGAACTCCACCCTCAGGTTATACGTGAACTTCCTGCACTCCTCCATGTTCCCCCGCTTCTCACAATACCTCCTGCACCCCTCGAAATTTTCACATCCGCCAGGACCTTCAACCTCCCCTGCCTCTATCCTCCTTGCCACGCTTTGGTCAAATCGGTGCACATCATTGTATTTCCCGTCCAGAATCCTGTTTATTTGCTCAATCTTGAACCTGTTGAAGAAGAATTTCTTGGGGAAATCCTCTGACCTCGTCTTGTCGAAGTTTTCAGCCTCATCCCTTATTTCAAAAACAGTGTTCTTCAATTCCTGATTGAGCTCATCTATCGTTAGCCCCCAGTAATATTCCTCATCAATCTGTTGATCTAGCTTTCCTAGATGGAGTTCGGGGGACTTAAAAATCTGCACTGGCCCCCTGCCCTCAACCCAGAAACCCATGTACACCCAGTGCCATTCGCACTCTTCACACATGTCAAAATTCGCCTCAACATCAAAATCACTTCCAGGGTAAAGGGAAAATTTCCACCTCATCATTGTTTGTTCGGGCCATCTTTCCTCTGGTTTAAAGAAACCCCCCACTATCTCCACACAGTTCTCTACATTATCCTGGATGTAGTTCCTAATGAGTCTTTCATATTCGAGCATTTTTCTGACCAGGACCTCTCCTACCTTTCTCGTTCTCGTCAAGTCATACTCAGTTATCAGCGAGGTTACCTCATCCAAAATAGCATCTATGTCAAATTGAAACCTTTCCTTGAATTTCACGTTAAGATCAACAGAATAGTATTTGAATATCTCTCCTCCTTCCCCTTCTATCGTATGGGGAGATGCGTGAAATATGATCTGGACCTTCCTTCCATCGAAGATTATTTTTTCCCACCAGGGCATTTCCTCATCAAATCTCTTGTCCATTTGCTTGTTCTCGACCCAGACCCAGTTTGTGTAATCCGTAGGAGGACCGAATGCCATTTCGACATTTTCCACCGGGATTCTTCCCCACTCATCCGGCCCTATGCCTCCTCCAAGCATGAGGTTCAAATCCGCTCGTATTTTGTGGCCGTGGACGTTCAGCTGGAGGTAATTGATGTTGCCGACTTCGTACTCCTCAGCGTAATGCGCGATCGAATTTATCTTGTCTTCTATCTCAGCTATGTCTATCGTAGTTTCTGCTGATACGACGGGAAAAAGAATCAGCAATATCGGGAGGAACAGCAGCAGGATTTTCCTCATACAATTTAATAATTGGTTGAAACCCCTAATATATTAGGTTTAAACGTTTAAACCTAGATATGAATATAAATACACGCCATCAATAATATTGATAATTGGTGCTGCCGCATGATGTGTTCGAGCTGCGGGATAAAGATAGAAACCCAGAAGAACTGGGTGGAATTCGATTGCCCCAGCTGCAGCAAGGCGAAAATAATAAGATGCGAGAGGTGCAGGAAAATCGTGAACTCGTACGAATGCGGATCCTGCAAGTTCATAGGTCCATAAGTTTCGATTGACACAGGTTTTGCCTGTGTCGCAGCAAGTCACATTTACGCATGTAATAGGGTCGATATATATGGGGGATGTTATCGTCGTGTTCAGGGTAATTCCGGAGAGCATGGATTTCTTCGGGGATGTTAAGAAAGGGCTTGAGAAGCTAAGCCCCCAGAGGCTTGAGGAGGAGCCGATCGCGTTCGGCCTCAAGGCCTGGAAGTTCACAAAACTGATCCCGGACGCGGAAGGCACGCTCCCGGATCTCGAGGAAAAGATCGCGAAAATCGAGCACGTCCAGTCTTCCGAAACGGTCGAAATCTCCAGAAGTTTGTAATTCTTGTTCTTTGATTCAGCCAGCTTTCTGAAACTGTTTCATTCATTTTTAAATCTTACCGAATCAAATATATTCTCATGAAGTTCGCCAAAATCTTGGGAACGATATTGTTTCTTTTAGCTTTTAACTGTTCCTTCTGGCCTGTCCAAGCTTTAAATCTCGATTATTACGGAATTGAGAGCAGAATTCAGAATGACGGGAGCGTTTCGAACGTTATTACCCTCACACTAAATTCAAGTGTCTCCGATCTTGATTATAAGCTCAGATACAGGATCTTCAATGCCCAGGTTGAATCAGAACACGCTCCCGTCGAATGCGAAACACGCGTAACGGATACCAGCCTGGTTTCGTGCACTTTCACGGATTTCGAAAACTACGACAGGATTAAGTTAAAGATACAGTTCAACACAAAGGACACGGTTAAGAAAGTGGATGAGAATTATGAGTTCGCTCAGTTCATCCCCATCGAAAGCGAAGTCAGCAGATTCTTCAACATAGTATATCTTCCGGAGACGTCAACCCTTTTGACCGACATACCTAACGAGTCCTTTTCGCCCGGGAATGGAAAAACCCTTAGCGACGGACAGCACATAATGGTTTACTGGGACAGAGAGGACCTCAAAAAAGGAGAAGACCTCTATTTTTCCGTTACCTATAAGGTGCCTGTTGGAAGCGTTTACGACATAGGCATAATGGCTGTGATAGCCCTGTTGATAATCTTTTCGCTCGGGATAATTTACATGAAGACGACCCGTAAACACGAATCCATGAAGGTGATAATGCCGCTTCTGAAAGGGGACGAGAAGGTCGTGGTGGACATATTGAACAAGCACAACGGTTCCGTGAATCAAAGGGTTATAGTAAGGGAGAGCGATTTCTCAAAAGCCAAGGTTTCGAGACTGATTGCCGACCTAAAGGAGAGGGGGATAGTTGATGTCGAGGTCCTTGGGAGAACGAACAAGGTTAGCCTCAAACTGAAGAAATAACTCTGGATTAAAGAACCCTTTTGAGGGATTTCTCGAGTTTCGGGACAGTGAAGTACTTCCAAAGCTCTTCCGGCTTTATCCATTTAAATTCAAAATGCTCCTTGTCGATTTTTATTTTTTTGGTTTTCGCCCTGAAAAGGAAAGGGTGGACTTTCCATTTTATCTTCGCTTCTTCGTATTTGGCATCAAAAGAAAAGGTTCTTCCCTCCTTCAGGAGTTCGAAATCACCCCCTTCCAGTCCGGTCTCCTCTTTTATCTCCTTAACGGCCCTGTCAAGGGGGTTTTCGTTCCCCTCCACGAACCCAGATACCCCTCCCCATCTCCATTTGTACGTGGAGACGCCTTCGCTCCTTCTGAGTATGAGTATCTCGTCCCCAAATTTCAAGAAAGAGGTTACAATTTCATTAACATGCATGTATTTAGTCCTTTTTTTCTTTCATGCTTTTAACGAGATCGGAAAGTGACCTCACGGATTCCAGCATCGGAGACAGGGAATCCTTCAATGCTTTCTCCATGGATTCTATCCTTCCGTTTAGCTCATCCATGCTCTTTGAGTAGTTGTCTATTTTCTCCTCTATCCCCTTAACCTCTCCGCTCTTTTCCGATTTCATCTTGTTTATATACTCAGAAAGCGAATCAATCTTCCTGTTAACCTGCTGGAACTGCGTGTCTATCGTCTTCAGCCTTTCCCCCATCCCTCTCAATTTTTCATCAACTATAACCTCTGCGAGCTCCTCGATCTCCCTCCTGTCTATACTCTTGGAGGGTCTCCTTCCTGGGGCTGCTCTGCCCGGAGGCGGACCAAGGAAGTCCCCACCTCTCGGTGTTTCCGGGAATTCCGGCTCTCTTGCCGGAGCTTCGTATGGGGGCGGCAGTTCCGGCCCTCCCTCAGCTTCAGAAGTAGGATAACCCAAACCCCTGGGTATCTCTTCTCTCGGCGGCAAAGTTTCGGGCGGCCCCCCGAGCGGTCTCTCTCCATACTCATTCGGAGGTTCGGTGAATTCTCCGGAAACCCTGCTTTTCAAAGCCTCCTTCATGGCCTGGTCTATTTCACTCGTTGAATAACCCTCGCTCCTCAAGGTCCTTATGATATCGGGTTCCGGGACCCCCCTTGAGGACAGCGCCTTCACTTCATCCGTCGGTATTATTTTTCTTGCTGGCGGAGAACCAGGACCTTCAGGGCCCGGTGGACCCAGAGGGCCGGGAGGACCAATCGGACCTTCCATTGGAAGTCCCTCGGCTCTTTTCTCCTTCTTCTTGAAAGGATTCAACATAGATACCCCAATTATGATTGTATTATATTATTAATATTGTTTCAGCCTCTTAAAATATTAAACTTTTGAAGGCTTCTCCCCAACAAACCTTTCCATCTCTTCCCTTGTCACGAAGTTGGATTTCAAAGGGTCGTATATCGAGACCAACTGCTTTACTTCCTCAACATTTGATTTTGTTGCAACGAGTTTCAGTTGTTTCAGGATTTCTTTCGAGGTCGTTTCGATTTTCGATATCCTGTCTTCAAGATTTGAAATCCTCAAATCCCTCTCAGAAAACGATTTCTGTATGTTTTTGTTGTACGACATCATGTTCTGCTCAATGGAATTTATCCTCGTGTCTATTGCATGTATCTTCTGCTCGATCACCCTCAGCCTCCGCACGTTCTCGTTCACCCTGTTGATCATATCCACTATTATCCTCTGCCGCTTTTCGTCCGGAGACTTCCCAAAGACCGCCATATTTAAAATATGTCCTGGTTTATTAATAAATCTAAAAAGTGCGGGGGGTGAGATTCGAACTCACGAAGGCACTAAGCCACAGGATTTCTTAAAGGGCGTTTTTTGTCACAGGAACAATGTTCCTCAACACTTAAGCCTTAAACTTAAGTCCTGCCCCTTTGACCAGCTCGGGAACCCCCGCAGTATTAGAATTTATATGAACAGTATTAATAAAAACTATTTCAAGAACTTGTCTAACTGTTTCTTCGCCTTTTCCCTCTTCCTCTGGTGATCGCGGAGGAAGCTCTCCAGCTTTTCTATAAGGATCTGCTTGAGCTCGCCTGTAAGGAGCTTCCCGGACTTGTAATCATCGTGTATGGTTCGTATTTTCCTGTCATCCGGCTCGAACTGGGAATAGAGGTATTGGTAGGATACGTCGACCTCCGGGATCCCTCCTTTCTTTCGATGCTCCGCGATTGTTTCTCTGCCCCCGGAAAAAGCGTATTTCATTATCTTGTTACTGATTCCCTTGGGATCATCCGTAAGCGCAACGTAAGAAAAAGGATCGCTCGAGCTCATCTTCCCTCCCTTCAGGCCCTTTATGAACCTGTGGTACGTGGAGGAAGGAAGTGAAGGGAATTTGAATTCCTTGTCAAACCGGGAAGCGATGTCCCTGGTGAGACGCATATGCGGGTCCTGGTCCACCCCGACCGGGACGACCACGTGTTTGTATCCTCCGAACTCGGGGAGCATGGGGTGGAGGATGTCAGCAACCTGTATCATAACGGACATAACCTTTCCTGGGGAAATTTCGCCGTAAATCGCTCGCATCTCGTTGAACGTGGTCTTCCTCGAGGCCATACCAGCGAGCTTATAGAAGGCGTTCGCCTGGTCAGGGTTTTTCGAACGCTCGCTCTGGAAGTAGAAATCGCAGTTTTTCGGTTTCAGGCCGAGCGCGATATAATTAAGAAGGTATTCCTCAACAGCTGTCTTCCTAAGCTCTTCCATCCTGTTCAACCGCAGGTTGTAGGCCTCGATGTCAGCGACGCACAGGAATATCTTCCCCCCGAGAACCTGCTGGTGGTATATGATCTGCTCTGCGAGGATTTTATGGCCCAGGTGAAACTTCCCGCTAGGCATGAGGCCCGTCATCATGGCATATCCTTGTTTTTTCTTCACGGAATCGAGAATCTTACCGAAATCCCTGTGTCCGAAAACAAGACCTCTTCTCATGAGTAAGTGTGGCTCCTTAATTCTCTTCAGGAGGGGTTCGAAAGGCCGGATCCCGAATTCCTTCGCCAGTTTCCCGTAATCCTTGACGTCCTCTGAGCCCCATGGGTTGATTTCGAGTTTCATAAGAATTACCTAAAGTTCTTACTTACTTTAGTTTTCGAGTTCCATGTTTATATTTTTGGTTTAACATTGAATCTTGTGGGGGTTTTGCATACTCAGCATAGAATTTATTATGTCAAGCTCTTTCGGGTCTGTCACCTCTTGCAGATTCCCGCCGTCTACTCCTGCATATACCCCTTTGTCTGTCAATACTGCAACTTCTCTCCCGTATATGGAAAAGGGTGACTTATAGCCCATCACTTTTATGATCTCCCCGATATCCTCGTTTCCCATTCACTTCACCTCCTTTCCTCCGTTTTCTTCTCTAGCAATATCCTTCCGACTGCCGTTATCCTGACTGGCACGCCACGGCCGTTCTGTATGAGACCGAGTTCCTTCAGGAGATTAACGTTCATCCATACCGTGGATTTAGGACAGCCCAGAAGTTTCGAAATCTCCTCAACTATCGAGGTTATTGTCCTCGGCTCTTTCTGAATTGCTATTATCCTGAGAATCTCCATCCTCTTGCCGTTCATGCATTTCTCTGCGACTTTCAAAGCGAAATCAAGAATTTCATTAACGCAAATTTCGCCTGTCTCCTCTCCCAGCCCGGAAAGATAATTGAAGATCATTTCAACACCAGATTTCGAAAGTTGGTGTCGGCAGAAGGTTGAAATGTCGGTTTTACCGATACATCCAAAAATAGAGCTTAAAACTTCTAAGAACTAAGGAAATCATGTCTGCAGTTCCCTGTATTGTCTTGTTTGACATTAGTGAGTAATTGGAGGCACACATTTATAAACTTTGTGTGCAGGATTTCCTGGAGTAGCCCAGCTTTATTACGGGTTTCGGACAATAATAAAGCATGAGGAAGCGCAGGAGACGAAGGAAACGAACCAAACAAGAACCCGCTGATTTCAGGGATGTTTTCATAGAGCGTCGATCCTTCCGTTCGCTCATCACGTCCGCGATCGAGGTATACAACAGGGAGACGAACGGAGCGCTTCTGGGAAGGAACGCGGTCCGGGAAATAGAAGGCAGGAAGACGAAGGTGGTTTCGGTCAAGGAAACCTACCTCTTCCAGACGGAAAAGCGGACGCCTTCCGAAGTTATCCACGGGAACGTCTCCGCCTTCAGGCGCGTGTTACGGGCGTTCGAATCCCTCAACACAGAGATAATCGGCGGCTATCATTCCCATCCCCACCCCTACGATTTCATCGGGCTTTCGAAGGGGGACGTGGTATCCGTAAAGGAAGACATAGAGGCAATGGTAAAGGTCGGTCAGGAAAGGATTAA
>CBEVTC010000006.1:0-30793 GCA_965552715.1 uncultured archaeon
GGTGATTTTGAAAGGATAGGGAACGGGGATGTGATCGTTACGAAAGTCCTGTCCCCTGAGCTGATCCCTTTCCTTGGCAAAGCAGAGGGGATGATATCCGAGTTCGGAGGGGGGTGGAGCTCTGTTTCCCTCATCTGCAAGGAGATGGGGGTTCCGTGTGCGAGCGAGATCGATGTTTCCCAGTTCTCCGAAAACCAGATGGTATCCGTGAACGGAACGAAAGGCGAGGTCTGGTTTTTGAAGGAGATCGAAACCCCTGGTTTCGGGGGTGATCTCGGGATCGGGAGGTTAGAGGGGGTGAACGCGACGGAGGTGAAGCTCAATTTCGATCTTTCCAAAACTTTCGATTTCGAGAAAAATGTGGACGGGATAGGGTTACTCACGTCGGAAGGGGTCTTCGCGAACCAGAACCCGCTTTACCTGGCTAAGACGAATCCCGAAGAACTTTTGAACATCCTGATGGGGATGGAATCCATCGCCAGGAATCTCTATCCGAAAACCGTTTGGTACAGGAATTACAGCTCAGTGGGAGATGAAGTCAATCCGATACTCGGGGTAAGGGGCGTGAGAAAATCTCTCGAAGATCCCGAGATGCTGAAGTGCGAGATAGAAACGATTAAGAGATTGTATTCTAAGGGGTTCAACAACGTTGGCATCCTCCTTTCATTCGTTTCATCCGTCTCGGAGTTCCGCGCTGCCAAACAGTTCATACCGTTCTCCCTGAAACTTGGCGTGGAGATTTCAATCCCTTCCACCGCTCTGGAAATCGAATCTTTCTGCAAGGAGGGTTTGAACCTCGTTTCCATAAACCTCCCGGAGCTCACCCAGCTAACCCTGGGGGTTGACAGGGGTAACGCGAACGTGTCGCATCTTTATTCTGAATCAAACCCGGCTGTAATGAAGCTCATAGAGAGCGTTGTCCGCGTCTGCAAACATTACAACGTTGAAACCTCGGTTTCCCTCGACAGGTATGATCCTAACGTAATAGAAAAGCTCGTTAATATAGGTGTGAACTCCGTCTCTCTCGATCCTGAATACGCGGAAGAGGCGAGGTCCCTTGTTTCGAGAACTGAGAAAAGAATCATTCTCGAGAAGTTAAGGGATAAGGGAGATTTCGAAATCGTTTACTGATTTATTTGGTTCCCTTTTTTCTTTTCGTGGGCCTCCTCACCCAACTCAGGGCTCTCCACCCCGTTCTCAGCACGGAATAGAGGAGGAAGAGGCCGATACCAGTCACCGCGAACCATATTATGTTGAAAAGGCTTATCTCTATGTTAAAGCCCAGGAAAAGGTTGCCCACGATCGGGAAGATCGCTGCAACCAAACCTATCATAAAGGCCTTGAACAGGAACTTGACGACCTTGAAGGCGATAACTATGAATATTATGAATATCACGAAGAATACCAGCACGCTCTGATCAGCGAGGAATTCAAACATGTTTATATATTTCGTTCCTTTCTTTAATTTGTATGGGTCTCGAGAGCGAGCTCAGGGAGGAAATCGAGAAGTGGGCGGGAAGGATTGAAAGGGAAATAGAGAAGGTGAAGATCAAAGATGAGGGAAAGAAACATTTCCTTTCGAACATAAACGCTTACGTGAAGGATTCTAAATACTTCCTGGAGAAGGGAGACCTCGTTCGCAGCTTCGAGGCGGTAATCTGGGCCTGGAGCTGGATCGAGATACTGAAAGAACTTGAGGTTCTGGAATAACCATTTCTCACTAACATTCACTTTGGTAATCGAATTCTGCTCTTACGGGGTCAACCCCCCTAACGATAACGGTTATGGGTCCATCCTCACAACTTCCTGTTGAGAGCTGTGCAGATATGCTCTCTCCTGTTTGTTGATACATCCCGCTATACATCCCGCTACTATACATCCCGCTACTATATGCTGGCATCACAGAACTGGTGTAGCGGCATGCTCTAGGTTTATATTCGTTACAATTTGTCCCCAGTCCATTTATACTTATTGATTGCTCCGGAGCTCCTCCTTTGCAGAAATTGTAGGCCACTACACGAAGTACACCGGGTCCACATAAGGTGTCCCCATTGCTTTTTTGCACGTCCCCGTACATGTATTTAATAGTGGTCCGTCCTGATCCTAATGTCCCTAATTGCTGACTCATGAACATCGAGGTCATTGTCAGCCGGTTCATCGCCTGCATCAGCTGGTCAAAACAGCTCATCATGTTCGTCATCATGCCCACCCCTGCCTGCACCCCTGCCTGCGTCTGGTAGATCTCAGGTGCCTGCGCAGCTGCCTGGGCGCCCCCTTCCAGCTGTACTTTAACCATCTCCATGCACATCTCGAATCTCAGATAACTTATGTAAAACTGTATGAACATCATAATCATGGGCAGGACCTGCATAACTGTGTTGCAAGCGTTGCCCAAACCTTCGCCAAAAGCTGCAACCTTTCCGAATCCCTTTTCTGCAGCGGACCCTTCTCCCGCTATCCCAGCACCTATCTCTCCCACCAACCTCGGCATCACGCAAGCCGCTATCCCCCACTTGAGACCTCTTTCCATGTATTTCATTATCTCGCCCTTCTCCTCCTCGACATCCACGTCCTCGTCACCTGTTTTGAAGATTTTTCCCAGAAGGGCAGTATACAAGAATAATGATATGGCGCTGGCTATCACGGTCCAGACCGCCACGCTACCTCCTCCACCGTTGCCACCGGTTTCGCTACCTGTTGTAAAGCTGATTCCGCCTGTCTCGGGCTGGTAATCGCCTGAGGAACTGGGTGCAGATGAAATACCACCGGGGCAACTTTGATCTGGGTCTATTTCAACACTAAAAATATAATCTTCCTCAGTCCGGCAATCCCTACAAAGACAGGTACCGTAACAATCACTCGGGCATTCGTTATAAATACTGCAATCATGGAACTCTGGGCATATGTCCCCTGGTATCGTTACTCCGGTATCGGTCGGTAAAGGTGATTGGGCTTCTTTTTCTTTCTTTGGGATGCATGACCCTGTTGCCAAGTCGCACTCATCTTTTAGGGGGTCGCAGTCAGCGTCGCTTGTGCATTTATTTCCGGGCATGGCCGCCGTTATGCCGTCTATGATAGCGTTACCGAACCCGCACACCGCGCAGAACGAAAGAACACCGACAACCCACTTGAACACGTCCTCGAATTTATCGAAGTTTTCCTGCATTTTCTGGAGCATCTTCTCCGAGTTGATCATGTAGTCCGGTTTTTTCGGCTGGATCTTTATCTCCCCGTCCAGCCTCGAAATCGTGGTCCTGGCAAGATCGCTAGCGTATTTTACGTAGATCGTCAGGTTAACCTTTCCGAGCGAGATGGAGTCGAATGTCTGATCCGGGTCTTCCCTGTCAACCTCGTATGCAGGCTCTTCCGGGAGGTTTATCAGGGGGCCTATCTGGAAGGGGCATACATATTTGTTCGCCTCTATCGAGTCTTCGCTGCATCTCCCGAGGGTCCTCTCGCCCGCGTTCACCTCGGCCCCGGTCAAGCTGATGTCGAAATCGTAAAAGTTAAGGTCGGTGAGTTCGACCTCTTCGTTTCTGTTATATATCCTTATCGTTAAGTTTTGCCTTGAGTTGGAAGCGATAGAGCAAGAAGCGCCTTCACCGTAACCCTGTATCTGGCAGTCTATTTCCTCCGTTGGTTCGGTCACGATCCCCATGTCAATCTGGTAGTCGCTGTCATCCCTTTCTATCGCCACGTCTATCCTTCCCTCTGCGGTCTTCCCCCCCGAGGTCGCTGTCAGGATGATCTTTCCTTCTCCTTCCGCACACCTCTGGAAAAACCCTGTATTCACGTAAAGTGAACACTCGTAATCCTCTATCCTGTGAGAGTCCACCCTCTGGTAATCCACTAAATCGCAGATGGTGGCATCCGCTTCGGGGGAAACGCCCATCCCTCTCGTGAGCTTCCCCTGCTCGTCATGCGCGTCAAGCCTGAACGACCACGTGATGTCGTCTTCTGTCGCCTCCGGGTGGAGGAGGTCGGCGTACATGACCCTCACGTAGCCCGTATCCCCGAGTTCTATGGTCTGCGAACCCAGGCAGTTTATCGGGCTTTGGAGTTCGCCATCAACCACGTCGTTATCCACTATCTGTATGTACTGCTCGAGCGGGCGGGATTCTATTGAGAGATCTCTTGAACCGTAAACCGTTGTCAACTCGCCTTCGCTCTCGACAATGAAAGTCAGGGTTAACGGGTAATAATGCGAGCCCTCGCCCGGGGCGAGCTCGCCTTGCCCGCACCTGACCTTTTCCAGGAACTTGTCTGTTGGAATCTCGCACGTTATGCTTTGCCCAGCGGATGTGCAATAGCGAGCGGTATGTGAAATAGTCAGGCCGTTGAAGCTCATGTCCTCCTCAACGAGTTCAAAGGAAGCGACGTTGCTTACGATCGCTGTTATCGTGACGCTCTGGGGGTTCTGTTGCGTATGCCCCTCGCAGTAAAGTTTACCGGGGTTCAGGCTCTGTATCTCAATCTGTGTCTCTTCAGGAATGACGTAAACGTTCATTGTGTCTGAGATGTCGAAGGTTCTTGAATCGCTCACTCTCAGGGTAAGCGTGACGGGGTTCGGACCTGATGCCGCTGTTCCGGGGACGTTTATCGTGGCATCGCAATTGAAATCATAATCTACCTGGGCTTCAGCGCATGTCCCAGAGGATATCCAGGAACCGGTTATGACCGTTGCCTGGTGTTCGAGGTTGTTTTCAGCTGCGTTGTGAACCGTGACGTAAAACGAGGCGGGTGTTTGGTTTCCAGGTGAGGTTTCAATCCTCGAGGGGATTGCGGAAACTATCTCCAGCCAGGGGAGCGTTATTTCGATGGATGTGACGGGTATGTTCGCGGGGAAGGAGAGGGTCGTTCCCTGCACCGAGAATATAACCGGTATGTGCGAGCCTGAATAATCAGCTGGTACTTCGAACTCGGTGCTCGCGCAATCGTAGTAATCGCGGTTGCTCGTTGAGGATACCTTCGTGCAGGACATCTGGTTAGTCCTTCCAGAGTAGGAATAAAGGAAAACCGGATTGTCCCCGACCATTTCCGGGTATTGGACGTAAAGGTTGACCGTTACAGAGGTTGTCTCTCCTATCGGAAGTGTGTCAGGGTAAACGGAAAAAACCTGTATGTGGGGTTCAGGCAGGTTTATGTAAATATTCTGGCGGTTGCTTGTCAGTTCATTTCCAGGGTAAACGAATTTCAGGGTCAATCCCAGCGTATTGCTCATTAAATCGCAGAGGTTATCCTTTGGTATGTCACATGCGTACAGGTTGCCTGAAGGGGAACATGTTAATTCATCGTAGGTCTGGCCGTTATCCACCGAATAATGGGTTTCAGGGGTTCCCGCTATGTTCTCCACCCTGGCGTTCACCGTTAAAGAAGGATCCTGTATGCAGGCAAGCGGGGAGGAAGTGGATATTATCCGGAGGCTTGGCTCGGGAGGCGGGGGGAGTATCTCGAAGAAAGCGTTTGCGGTCTTTTGCACGGGCTCCCCGTCCATGTAACCGTCAAGCCTGAATGTAAGGGTCTCCACGCCATCCTCATAACTCGGTATTTCCAAGTCTACCGTGCATTCATAATACTTTATATCCGTGTATGAATCGTCCAGGGAACACGCAGCCGGCTGGAAGCCCTTGTTCAGATACTTGTAATTGAAATCGTTTACATCGTAACTTATGAAATCCGGGTAGTTCACATGGAGCTGAACATTAACGGAGGTTGTCTCGCCGGCTTCAACTGTTTGTGGCGTAACCGTGTCTATCCCCAGACTGGGGGGAGGGAACGTGACGAACAATTGTGTTGGCAGAGGGAGGACCTCGAAATCGCCGTAAGCGAATTTGAACGTGAGTTCTAGGTTTTCCTGCAGAAGCGGGCATATCTCGTTTTCAGGGATTTCGCACGTGTAGATACTCCCTGAACTAGAGCACTCCAGGTCCTGGAAGTTCGACCCGTCAAATGTGTAGTACGTTTCAGGGGTTACCTCCATCGGGTTTATGACCTGCAACCGAGAAGTGAGTTTTGTGTCTATCCCGCAGTCAAACGGGTTCGGAATAACGGAATTGACGATGAGTGCGGGTTCGGGGGCGTTGAGCGTGATGGGGAAGCCAGGGGATGATAGCTGGACATTTCCACCATAATCGAAGTAAAATTTCAGGATCGATTGCCCTGCATTGCATGCGGGGAGATCAGTGACGGGGACCGAACATTCGTATGAGTATATGCTCTGGCTGGGGTTTATTATCGAACAGGTGATCGCTTCCCCTCTTACCCCGCCTATTTCGTAGTAATACGACTGGAAATAACCGATATCGCTCGCGTTATCGACGTGCATGCTAGCTAGAATGACTTCATCGCTCCCGCAGGTCACGACCTGCGGTAACAGGTTATCGATCACAAGGTTAGGTCCGGGTTCTACCGGAGGGGGGCCTCCTTCCTCTGTTGAGTAGAAAACCACGGGGTTCGCTGTCCTTCCGTCGCCACCGAAAACAAAGTCCCATGTCCTCAGATTCTCGTCGAAAATGTTATCCGAGAATGTCCATGTGTTGAAATCTGGTATCCCTGTCCCCGAGGGGTCAATCTCTTCATCGTCCCCTGAAAGATCATAAAGCTTTTCAACAGAGGCTCCGCTTATTGCCGGGAAAACAGAATAGTTTATGTCGTCAAAGGGGAGGGAATGATAGCTCTCTATGTAGTTCTCAACAGCCTCGCCTGAAACCCCTGGTTTGAGATAGACGTCCAGTCCATCCATATCATGGTTTTCATGATAGAACTGCCTTATCCCCGTCTTCGTCACTTTATCCCAGGATCCCATCCACACGTCCTCCCCGCTGACATCGAGCTTCGCTAGTATCAGGAAATTCCCGACGTTATTCGAGTTCACGTCACTCCATTTGTACGTCTCGTCGAAAACGAGCGAACCGGCCTGGCTTACCGATATCACGGGTTCTATCCCGGTTTGTATGCATTCCACGGGATTGAGATTCTTGCAACGGAAAAGGTAGACTTTCTTTATAAGGTATGAGGGGCCCTTGCTTGAAAAGGTTATCTGTATGTACTGGTAGTTCTGCAGGTAGGGGTATTGAAAACTCTTCTGGATGGAGTCGGAAAATTCGAGTAGCTCGGCTGTGGATTCCTGGTCGTCATGGGTGTATATAGTTATCTGGAAGGCCGAGGCGAAGGTTATACTCAGGATTAGGTAAGAGCACGCTACTGCAAATATCTGGATTGCAAACAATTCCCATCTTTTCATGTTACACACAAGTTTCTTCTGTGCTGATAGGCGGGGATCCCCCACAATAAGTTGTAACTATCCCTGTTAACTGGTTCGCCTCGTCCGGATGTACGCCCGGATCATCCTCGGCCCAGTCGCTCCCGTCAACCTTCAAGACAACCGGCAGGTTAACGTAAATTTCGTTTTCATCCTCTCCTAGTTCGAAGGACGTGTTTATGTAACCCAGCGGTCTGCCGGTCTCGTTATCGGACACGCTCGCGGTGAAATCATATTCAACGGGCTGCATGCTGGGGATTTGCAGCTCAGAAGTGAGGTAACCCTCTTCATCGTAATTCGGGCTCATTATCGAAACGTCCTCCCCTGTGAAGTAATTCGGCTGGGTGGGGGAGAATGTCATGAAAACGATCAGCTCCTTGTCATCGAAATAACTGGAGTCCGTTATGTCATTTGGCGCTCCGCTCAGGGTATAACTATCGAACTTCCCCTCGCTAAGCGAGCCACCGCTCGCCTCTGCCTTCAGGCCTTTCAGATGAATCGTGACGTCATATGATATCTCTTTCAAGCTGACCTCTATGTCCTCGATTTCATCAGATCTGAACAAGTCCCCGTAACTCCTGTACCCTTCCCTGTAGACATGGAGTTCGCTCACCATGCACGGGATCTTACCCTCAACCACGCCGTCTTCGTCCGTCAGTCCGATGTCGCATACGTAGTAACTGACGTCCGCTCCTTCCACCGGATCGCCGGTCGAATTCTTCACGGTTACCTTCGCATCGCAGTTCGCGTTGTTCACGCAGATTTCAAAGTATTCCGACTCCTCACCGAAATCCGCCGTGCAGTCACCCAGTTGAGAATTCTGTATATCAACCATTATCGCGAAACTGAACCACTGGTTAAGGAGCGAATCCTCAACCATAACTATAACAGGATAACGGAATGTGTACGCGACCGAATAAGGAGCCATGCATAACGGAACCATTGGCATCACCGGTTTGGGAACGACTCTCAAAGGTTCAGGGGCGAACATGAAGTAATCGCTTATCTGTGAATCCCATGAAGGGGGGTAAGCAAAAGTGGCTCTCAGGCCCGGGTAAGTTTCGCCTCCCACGCTGTGAATCTCGTAGAAGGGGTTTTCAGCAAGCCTCAGTGCATCCGTGTTCCATACAACGTGGTCGACCGTGTATTTTATAACGCCCTTTATGCCGGGCAGTATGTCACTACGTGATTTGAAGAGCACGTTCCCGCACCCTGTTTGAATGCCCGAGAAAGGAGGCCAGTTCTCATGCTCCGGGTTTGCGTGAACCAGTGAAAAAATCGTGACACCTTCAAAGAACCTCGTCTCGGCCGCGTCTTCCACGAAGTTCTTGGAAAAGTCTAAAACATCGTAAAGTTTCGTCGCAACCGAAACTTCATAAGGCTGCTGGATTTCGTAATCTTCCACTTCCGTTGGCAAATAAATCCTTATGTTAACCTCGTCTTTGCGGATGTCAACATCATATCTCTTCTTGCTGAAATCGAATTTCACATTCTTCCCGAAAAACTCCATCTCGTCCTCCAGGTTTTGCCTGAGATACGTCAGTATCCCGTCCCCTATCTGCCCCGAAACGTCCGGTATTTCCGTTTCGCCGCACTCCGACCATACCTGTGTATCGGACATCCCGAATTCAACGGATTTTGTTGGTGAGAGCATGCCACCCTGGTTGTATATCAGGGTCAGCTGGTCCTTGACGCCTGCCCTTACGAGGTTAATTATGGAGTCCTTTATGGTTCTCATCTCTTGCGGAGGACCCGGGGGGGTTGGGGGTGTGATAATCGCTTGACGGGAAACGAGAACGATAGCGGAAATCGCGATTATTATCAGGGCAAGGATGACTACGAATTCCACCTGTCCCTTCATCCGGGATCTCATATAATAATATTTCATATAATCACTTATAACCTTTAACATGTGTGGTTTACGTAGTACAATTCGTAATCGAGCGTCTTTCCCTGATAGCTAAGTGTGAAGGTATACGTCTCGGACGGATCGAAATCAGGGGGTCCGGGGTTAGTCCCCAGCAACGTATCAGTCGGGTAGGGTCCGTAGGTCCCCTCCAGACTATCGAAAATCAGGGGTCCACGCCTGCTGGGGTTTATCGTCAATCTCGAAATAAAATCCTCGGTTTGATTAAGTTTCTCGAAGTTGTAATCAATCGTGATCCTGTCGTTCGTGCATATCTCGTCCCCGTTGTCCAAGACCTCTGTCCTGTCGGAGATGAAGATGAGTTTTATCGTGTCCATCTGTCTGCCCGTTAAATCGATGAGGGTGTTGGCGTATAGGCTTCCCGTTAAAGCGGTTTCCATGGTGTTCGCCAGCACCTCTGCGTAGTCCTCCATTATATTCTGGGTTCTTATCTGCAGGTTTATCCTTTCCCTCGCGAGGGCTATTGATTTCTGGGTTTTTATGGCGGATATCCACCCCTGATTCACGGAAAGAACCATCATGCCCATATCGAGCGCGAGTTGAAGAACTTGTGACGCATCCATCCCGATTATCGGGATCTCGAAATTTACTATCTTGCAGACAAAATCGTAAAATTTCGCAAAGACCGGGATCACGGCTGAAATGCCATAAACAATAGCCAGACAGATGACCCAAACAGTTACACCGGCCACCATTTTCTGCCATATGCTCTTTGCGGCACATTCGGGGAAATTGTTTACTACGGAATCCACCAGGAAACTCCAGACCGAGGAGGGCATGTTCAGCTCCTCGGTTATCTGGCCTTCCTCGAAATCAACGAGCCTTTTCTGTTCCTTTCCTATCTGTTCCTGGGAAGCCTGGACAACACAGCCCATGAACCCGGGCCCGTAGTCCCCGATGATTTTTATGACGCCCTTTATGGTCTTCATTATGTTTATCTTCAGGTTCGGGTTCTTGAGCCATTCCAGTATGCTTTCAATGGGGTCTATGAACGTGTCTATTTTCTCTTTAAAGTATGTTTCTATCCTGTCCTTCAGTTTGCCCCCTTCTTTCATGTCGTCCTCTAGGGATTTCGTGATGCCGCAGCAGGACCTTACCCAGAATACTGTTCTTTGCATGTTGTTTATCCACCTGGTCCAGTTCCCGATCCTCGCGAGGTCTTCCTTTTCCTTCTCGAGAACCTCCATGGTGTTCACGAGTTCGTCTAGGATTACTCCCTCCATTTCGACCGTTATGGAATCCGAGATGCTCTTGTAATAGTTCAGGTATTTCACGTCGAAGAAGACTGTTAGATCCCGGGATCCGTTGGTTTTCTCGTCTTTGCTGAGAGGCATCTGGAGATTGTCTATCGTTATGAACGCCATGCATTCGTACTTGTTGTATCTGATCTTTCGACAATAGGTTGTTGTTATGTTCGCGTCCCCCAGCTTATACCTGGTTTCAAAAACCTTCAGCCTTTGCGGAACGTTGCCTGTTATCCTCACCGTTACGTTCTGCTGCGGTTCATTGGGAACGCACGTCCCGTTCTCGTCGATTATCTGGCATTCGAGTTTTTCTATATCGTATACGCGAAGCCCGAGATTGAGGTCCTGGGAAACCAGGCTGGTTGAGAAGTTTCCTGAAATGTCATGGTCCATGGTTCTCGCTCTTGCCTCGACCCATACTTCCGATCCCTCCTCGCATTCAGTGAAGGCCGTATTCGAGATCACGAGCCTGCAGAGGTAGATATCCTCGCGTCCTTCACCTTCATCGGTCAGTATTTTCTCGCATTCTATCAGGTTCCCCCCGTAACCCGTTCCATTCACGGAAAACGACCACGTGATATCCCCGTACAAGGTTTCGGCGTGTTTGACGACGACCGGGATCTCTATTTCACTCCCCGTCCTGCAGTTTATCTCAGGGGTGTCATACGGGGGAATGGATACGTAGAAGTCTATTTCAAGGTCCGGTTCTGTTCCAGGTTCCGTGAGAACGAAACTCCTCTCATCCGTTACCTTCACGCTCCTGTCCCCGTAGGAGATCTCGAGGGTTAAGTAAATCTTGTTCTCGGGGTTTTCAAAGGGGCAGGAAGGGATTCTCGAGAGCATCTCGTTGACCTTCAGGGTGCACGTGATCTCCTGGTTGCTTATGAGACCCCTTTTTGGGAAACAGGAAAGCGAAGAGGTTACGTTGTGATATTCGCCTTCCGAAAGGTCTTCCACGAAGGCCTCGCTCCCCTTTATATCGAATTCCGGAACGTTCTCAACGTACGCGTGAAACGTGATGTACCCGGAGGATTCGCAGTTTATCGGCCTCAGATCATCAATTATTTTAAGAACGGGCTCGATTATGAACTTCGCTTTTTGAAATTCGCTGACCTGGTAGGCGTGGACTAACGAAAAAGAGAATATCAGGTAACAAGAAAGGAAAACCGAGAGAAGTACGAAAGCTTGTTTGGGACCCATAGTTAATTATTTCATCTCCATTATTTTAAATTTATAAATTGCTGGCTCAATTATTTAAACATGACAAAGGAGAAGGGAACGGGTAAGAAAGGGAAGGGAACGAAATTTGACAAGGGGAAGGAGGAAAGGAAAAGGGTTCAGATTATAAAAAGGTTCACGAAAGAGGTTCTGAAGAAGTATGGAAGCGTTATAAAATCCGTCGTCCTCTTCGGGTCTAGTGCGAGGGGCTCTTGGCACAAGGAAAGCGATATAGATGTTTTCATAATCGTGGATGACACCAAACAGAAGATATCGCCCGCGGTTAAAGAGCAGATGGAGGACGAATTCGATGTCATCGCTAAGAAGTTGTCCAGCAAGTTGTCCGTTCAACAGCCGTATCTCCTCACGGAATTCTGGAACATGGTAAGGATTGGGCACCCTATAGTCTTCAACTTCATACGCGAGGGCGTTCCGGTTTTTGACAGGGACATCTTCCTTCCGATAAAGCGTTTGCTCCAGATGGGGGAAATCAAGCCTTCGAAAGAAGCCGTGGAAAAGTATATAGACCGCGCCCCGAAAAGGATAAAGAGGATTGAGAACGCGAAGATGTACATGGTAGCGGAAGACTGCTACTATGCGATGCTTGAGAGCTTACAAGCGGTTCTCATGTTCCTAGGCAAAACCCCCCCGAGGCCTTCGGACGCCGCGGATTCCATGAGGAAGACGCTCGTGGATATGAATCTCGTGAAGCCAGAATACGCGGACTGGCTTGATGGGGTGATAAACAGGAGGAAGGATGTCGAGCATAAACATCTGAAAAACATCCCAGGGGCGGAGCTTGATGAATGGATAGAGAAGTCGAAAAAGTTCGTCAAGGAGATGCAGAAAACCCTCGTTCGCGTTGAAGTCTTAAAGAGGGAGAATCTGATCGAGAAATCCTATTCCATCATGGCCGAGACCATACTCACGATTCTGAAATCCATAAACAAGATGCCGAAAAAGGGCGAAAGCATAAGCGAGTATTTCGAGGAGCATATCGTGAAGCCAGGACTCATTTCCGACAAGTATCTTGAGGTGTTCACCGAGCTCGAGAAGATGAAAAAGGTCGTGAAGGGGGGGAAGATACTCGACCTTTCCAAGCAGGACATCCTCATGCATAGGGAATACGTCCGAAAGTTCATAAGGGAGGCAGGTAAAGTCCTCAGGGGTAAGATAAAAACCTAATCTGGGATTATTTTCTCTTTTCTATCATCTTGATTATCTTGTCCACGGCTTGCTCAATCGTAAGGTCAGTGGTGTCTATCACCATATCGTAATGTGATTTGTCAAGGAAATCGATTCCGTAGTATTTTTTGTATCGCATGCTGTCGCTTTTTATTCTTTCCCTCATCGCCCTCTCAGCTTCGTCAATTGTTTTGAAGTCCCCTTCGTTTCTTTTATCACTCCCTTCTTTTTTGATCACCCTGAAAATCCTTTCAGCCCCTGTCCGTATGTCAACGTCAAGGAATACCTTTATAGAATCCGGGATCATGAAAAAGCTCGTCCTTCCCTCAATTATAAAATTGTCTTCCCTTTTCCCCAGTTCCCTCTGGTAGTCGTCCACCGTCTTGTCCGTCCATTCCTCATTTTCGCCCAGTTTGTTCAGCTCCTCCAGAGTTATGCCTCTCTTCCTCGCGAGCTCCCGTCGCATTTCTCCAATGTAATATCTCTTCATTTTCAGGCGTTTTGCAAGCAGTTTCGCGACAGAACTCTTCCCAGATCCGGGCAGACCGGAAATCGTTATTATCATCTTACCATGTCCCCCAGTTCATGGAGCATATCAACTATATCCTTCTCCCTGTTGGGCGTTTCGAAGATGAGGGTTCCCTTGATGTTCAGGGTCTGGATTGATTTTATGAGGTGTTCGAGTTTCATGTCAGAGCGGGCGACGGGTTTGTGCTGTATCGCCCCTGAAGGTCCGTAGGAGATTCCAGAGAAAATGAAATACGCCTCGTTCAGCCAATATTGACCCACTTCCGCTCGCACGTTGTCAAGAATCCTCCTGAAGTCGTTCTCGCTCGTGAGCGCTCCTGAACTTCGCGCGTGTATGTGAGCCCAGTTAAGTATGGGTTCGGTCTTCGTCGTCCTCTTAACCATGTCTATCACGTCCTCCACGCTCCCGAGGTTTCCAACCCTCCCCGTTGTCTCTATCCCTATTTTCGAGCGTATTCTGAGTTCGTTCACGATCTCATTTATCTTGTAAACAACGAGCCTGGAGGTCTGGTCTTTGGGCATACGTGAATAGAAGTTTGGATGGACCACAAACGCTCTCACATCCATGACATTCGCTATGTTGCAGTAAATCTTGAAAACGTTGTCAAGCATGGGTTCCCCCGGGAGGGAATGGTTGTGGATAGCAAGTTCAATATTGTATTTGCTCGCGATGGTCTTGATCTTCAGGAGGTTCGTGTAATGTTCTTTGTACAGATCGGATATGTTATTGATGTTGTCGAATAATTCCTTCGGGAGGAGCAGCGCCCGAAACCCGACCCTGTACAAATCCTCGAGAACGCTGAGCGCCTCGCTGGGGGTTTTGACCACGGGAATCCTGGAGCTTCCGTATGCTACCCCCATCCTCATCCCAAGTCTTTCCTGGATCTTCAGGCTCTTTTTCCGAATAAGCATAAACACCAACTTCTCTATTATATTATTTGTCCGAACACCTAGAAATAGATAACGCCGTTATGCGAAATGTTTAAACATGATTAGTTCATGCTTACGTATTGATGGGAAACTGTCTTTCCGGAATCATTGTAACCTCTTTTGAGAACACCGGGGACCGTTTGCCCTGTAACCCTAAGGACACGGTCCATTTTTCTACCAAAACAATCATAAGTGGTCCCCTCTTCTGTGGTTTTTTTCCTAGTGATTCTATCGGTCAAATTTACATTGAAACCTTCCACTATTTCCACGGCCTTCTCTTCATCGCCTTTTTCTAAAGCAGCGGACATTAACTGGTAGTTGAGGCTCTCGCCTTTCTTATTCTTTATGTGCTGGGCCGCCACGTGCCCGTATTCATGGGCGAGTATCTCTTCTGCCTTTTCCGGGCTCTGCAAAGAATCTATCATTGTCCTGTAAAATCTCATTAGCTTTTGAAGTGGTTTTCTGAGCTTATGATACTTTCCCATCAATTCATTGGCCGTTCTTATCCCTTGCTTATAGGTATCTATCAATTTTTCATTTTCCTTATTTTGTTGGACCATGGCCTCGTAAAATGTAATGCTATCAGTTTCTGTGTTATATGAAGCTCCAACATTCCCCATGGGTAAAATATAATTTTTATGATCATCGGTTAACAATATTTTACATACATGTGGCATTTTTTTTATTTCTAGGTAAGAAGGTAATCCCACAGGATCCAGGCCTTTACTCGTTAAGTACTTATTGACTTTTTTGCGAGCATTCTCAGAAATCCTAATTATTCTGGAGTGTACAGGATCTCTGTAATCTCCCCCGACTAATTTCGGATCCGCTTTGAATTTTTTGAACAGCGATGGATTCATAGAAAAGGTTCTGGAAAACGCAACCGGGCCTACTGAATCTGAAAATAACTCTCTTTCTAATTTTGCTATATACCTCTGTTCAAATTCCATCTCAACCAGCCATGGTCTTTCCAATATTATTTATAGTCTTTGAGGGTTTATAAATGTTTAGTCACTACTGAGTGGCTAATTTGTTAATTTGTTGCATGCCCCTGATCCGTGCCTTGAATTATTGTGCTGAAAGTTTTTAATTTATATCCATCTGACCAATAAAATACTATGATCGTCAAGGAGATAATGGACAAGAACGTCATAACGATGGATCCGGATGTGACTGTTCAGGAAGCCGCCAAAAAAATGGTCGGGGAGGGGACGAAGTTTCTCATAGTTACAAAAGAGGAAAAGCTGGTCGGGATAGTGACGGAATGGGATTTTGTGAAGAAGGTCGCCGGGGAGGAGGAGTTCAAGGAAAATGCGAAACTGAGAACGATAATGACGAAGAAAGTGATAGTCGTTCCTCCGGATACAGAGATAAGGGATGCAGCGGAGATAATGTCGAGCAACAACATAAAGAAACTGCCTGTTGTCGAAAAAAACGTCCTGACAGGAGTTGTCACAGCGATGGACATACTGGCGGCGGAGCCAAAGCTGATAGAACAGATAAGCGAGCTTATTCTCACGACCGGTAAGCAGAAACCCGTGGCTGGATAAAATTCTTTGCTGTTGTTTGCTGTTCTCAAATCAGGGATACGAGAAACATAACCAGTCCCGAAATCACAGGAATCGTCAGGTTATCGTTAACCTTGGGAAAGAGTTCTGTCAGTGAAGAAGCTATCGCCCCGATTAACGAGAGAAACGGGTTGATGAAAAAAATCCCCGCCAGGAGCGACCCTAAGAAGCACGCTACAGAACCTTCAAGGGTTTTTCTCCCTATTCTGTGTTTGCCGAATTTTTTCCCTATGAGTGTTGATAGGGAATCGCCAACAGCGAGCATGGCGCATGCGGCGGAAGCGATGGTGAAGGGGAATAGAACGAAGGTGAGTGTGCAGCCGATGTAAAAGAACATCGCCCCCGTGAATGGATTTTGGACATCTTTCCTTTCGAATTTGAAAACGAAATCCCTGAATTTGGTTTCAAATCTTTCAAGGGATTTAAACAGCTTGCTTTCCTGACTTCTCACGTACAGGGAATAGAGGAAAAAGAAAAGCGCGATAAAGGAGAAGTAAATTATCGTCATCTCCCTTCCGATGAATTGAGCGAAAATAATGAAAACCAGACCTGAAAGATGGACGATTTGCCTAGGGATCTCAGTTCTCATATATTGTTTTTTACTGGAACATATTTAAGTGGGTTTTGACAAATATTTAAAAGTGATACGATGAAGGGGATAAGTCCGATAATTTCGATAATAATACTATTGCTGATAACGGTGAGCCTGGCAGCCTCGGCATGGATGTACATTTCTGGTTACTGGAGCGGTCTTATTGCTACGGGCGTAGAGATAACCTCAACCATTTGTAGTGGCGGGACAACGGCTGTGATATACGTGCATAACATAGGGACTACAAACATAAACCTGACAAATGGTCTGGACATAGAAAGGGCCGATGGTGGGAGAACGCCTTCCTACACATATGACCCGGAAGTCGTTGGTCCGGGAGAAACAGGAAAGGTAAAGGATACGAACTGCACGGTATCAGGAATTCAGCAGAGATGCGCGTATGACGTAGTTCATGTGCCATCAGGAAGACTCTACCAGGCTTACACAACATGCTATGGTTAGGTTATTTAATTTCTAACCCAAAATTATACTGATGGGAATAAAGCTGAGCAGGGAACAGGAGAAGCTTTTTGAAACACTCTTATTCCTGATCAAACTCCTCATATTTGCTATACCCCTTTATGTCGTGCTGAATTTCCAGGGCATTCTCTTACCTCTGCAGGAGGTTGTCAGCCAGAACGTTTATTTTGTATTGAAATCCCTCGGCTTTGAGGTTTTGAGGGTTGATTTCCTGTTAAGGGTGGACGGGATCGCCTTTTTCATCTCAGAGGACTGCACGGGTTGGAAGAGCATGCTGTTCCTAGCGGCTCTCATGTTCGCCGTTCCGAGAGTTCCGATAAAAAAGCGGCTTCTGGGCCTGGCAGTGGGGATCCCTATAATATACGTAGGGAATCTCCTGAGGATTCTGATCATGGTTTTCATATGGGAGGCGTACGGATACGAATTCGCGATGCTCATGCATGGTTATTTCTGGCAGTTCGGTTTGATATCGCTCGTATTGATCGTGTGGGTTTCTTGGCTGGTCTGGGCAGGAAAGGTGAAAATAACATTTTTAAAACGTTTACACAAATTAATAAAACCGAGGTGAAGTGAATGGACGATATCGTGGGACTCATACCCGCTGCAGGAGTTGGTAAAAGGCTTTACCCTTTTTCGAGGGCTGTCCCGAAGGAGATGTATCCCATACTGGGGAAAGCCGTGATAGAGCATAATCTAGAGAACCTGAAGGCCGGTGGTGTGGAAAGGGTGTACATGATAGTCGGATTCCAGAAAGGAGCGCTCATGGATTACGTGGGGGATGGCTCGTTCTTGGGGATGAATATCATATACCTTTATCAGATGAAGAGGAGAGGTTTAGGTCACGGAATCCTCCAGGGTAAAGGATGGATAGACAAGACGTTCGTCACTCTTCTTGGCGACTCTTTCATAGAGCCTAAAGAAGAGATGGGGGAACTGATAGAGTACCACAAGAAGGAAAGGCCCCTTGCTACCGTAATGGTCTTCGAGGTTGATGATGTATCTGGTTACGGTGTTGCGAAATTCAAGAACTTTGGAGACGGAACCGGTAAGATAGAGAAAATGGTTGAGAAACCCTCAAAGGAGCAGGCAAAAGGTCTGAAAACAAACGGGAAGTTCTTCGCCCTGTGCGGGGCGTACGTGTTCGAACCCGGGATTTTCGATTACCTAAAGAAAACGCCCCCGGGTCTGAACAAAGAAATCCAGCTTACGGACGCTATGATACTCGCAATGAAAAGTGGCGAGAGAATAAACGGTTTCGTTCTGAAGGGGAAATACCTTGACATCGGGAAGTGGCATACGGTGAAGGAAACGGAAAGATTCCTTAGAGAGGTCACGGATGTGGACGAGCATTATGAAGAGCGCGAAAGGATGATGGAAACCGTTCGCAAGCACGAGGAAGAGAATGAGAGATAAGAATGTTCTTGTAACCGGCGGAGCTGGATTTATCGGTTCGCATCTCTGCGAGGAACTCTTGAAGGAGAACAAGGTTATCTGTGTCGACAACCTCTCAACCGGGGACTGCAGGAACGTCGAGCACTTGATGGGCAACAAGAATTTCAAGTTCATCGAGCACGATGTTTCGAAACCTCTGAGCATCGAGTGGAAAGTCGACCGGATATTCCACCTCGCTTCGCCTGCTTCTCCCGTGGATTATCAGAGGCTGCCGGTGGAAACCATGATGGTTAATTCCTTTGGAACCTACAACATGCTCAACCTGGCTAAGGAGAAGAAATCCAGATTTCTTCTTGCGTCCACTTCAGAGGTTTACGGCGACCCGGAAGAGCACCCGCAAAAAGAAAGCTACTGGGGTCACGTGAATCCAACCGGACCACGAAGCTGTTATGACGAATCCAAGCGCTTCGCCGAGGCTCTGGTATTGTCATATTCGAAAACCTACGGGATTGATGTGAGAATCGCCAGGATATTCAACACGTACGGACCTAGGATGAGGACAAACGACGGCCGGGCGATCCCAAATTTCGTAACCCAGGCCCTGAGCAAGAAGCCGATAACGGTCTACGGGGACGGGAAGCAGACGAGAAGTTTCTGTTACATTTCTGATATGGTAGAGGGGTTGATCAAACTAATGGGGTCTGACGTTAAAGTTCCTGTCAATCTAGGGAATCCCGATGAGATGAAAATTTTAAAAGTTGCGGGGAAAATTATCAAATTGACAGGATCGAAATCTGAAATTGAATTCAAAGAGCTCCCGGAAGACGATCCTAAACAAAGATGTCCGGACATATCTGATGCCAAAAAGGTATTTGGTTGGGAACCGGAGGTATCACTTGAAGAGGGACTCAAAAAAACCATAGAATATTTCAGAAGCATGAGCTCCTAGATACGAAATATTTTAAATGGAATAACATATAATATTTATGAAAAAAGCTTTGATAACGGGTCTTACGGGACAGGATGGATCGTATTTGGCAGAGTTTCTTCTAAGCAAGGGCTACGAAGTCCACGGAATAATAAGGAGAGCGTCGACCTTTAACACCAAAAGAATTGATCACGTGTTCGTAGACCCGCATGAACCAACTGCGAAACTTTTTTTATATTATGGAGATCTTTCTGACGCAGAAGCAGTCACAAATATAGTATATAACATAAAACCCGATGAGGTGTACCATCTCGGCGCTCAAAGCCACGTGAAGGTTAGTTTTGACATGCCTGAATATACAAGCAACGTGACAGCACTCGGAACGGCAAGGATACTTGAAGCGATACGGAGAAGTGAAAACGATATAAAATTCTACCAAGCTTCAAGCAGTGAAATGTTTGGTATATCTCCACCGCCGCAGAGCGAGACAACGGCCCACAGGCCAAGAAGCCCTTACGCCTGCTCAAAGGTTTACGCATATTGGATGACCGTGAACTACAGGCATGGATACAACATATTTGCAAGTAATGGCATTCTTTTCAATCACGAATCTCCAAGAAGAGGAGAGACTTTTGTTACAAGAAAAATAACAATGGGAGTCGCCAACATAATAGCAAGAAGGCAGAAGAAACTCTATTTGGGCAACCTTGCTGCAAAGAGGGACTGGGGATTTGCACCGGAATATGTAGAAGCGATGTGGAAAGTACTACAGCTTCATAAACCTGACGACTTTATAATAGGAACGGGGGAGACACACTCAGTACAAGAATTTGTAGACGAAACGTTCTCATATGCAGGTATGAAGTGGAAGAAGTTTGTGAAAATAGACAAGAGATACTTCAGACCAACAGAACCGGAAACTTTAATAGCAAATACAACAAAAGCAGAGAAAAAGCTTGGGTGGAAAGCAAAAATCAAGTTCAAAGACCTTGTCAAGATAATGGTTGATGCTGACATGCGTGCCTCTGGAGTTGAACCCATAGGCGAAGGAGATAAAATTTTGAAGAAGAAGTTCCCTAACAGGTGGTGGGCAGTCGATTAACTAAGTGTATATGATGAGGTCTATTTGTTATTATATCAGTGAAGATGGTTTCGGTCACGCGGCAAGAAGTGTTGCCGTGATAATAAATAATGAAAATAGTGGATCCAATTGGAGAATATCTCGGTGTTTGAGATGAAACTTAAGATAAGAGTGGGGGAATTTAAAATAGGGAAGGAAGAAAGGAAAGCGGTAAATGATGTCCTCGACAGTCAGAAGATAACAGAAGGTCTTAATGTCAGGGAATTTGAAAAGAAATTTGCAAGTTATGTTGGTACAAAATACGCAGTAGCTGTTAGTTCGGGAACTGCTGCACTAATATCAGGTCTGGAGGCATTGAAACATCTTGACGGTATAGAAAGGGGAGAAAAGGTCATAACAACACCACTTACATACATTTCAACGAGTAATGCAATCGTTATCACGGGTCTTGACCCCGTTTTTGTGGATGTCGACACCGAAACATTCTGTATAACACCTGAAACGATAAAGCAATATCTGGAGACACTGGGTGACACAACATCACACAGGATCATCCTACCGGTACACCTTATGGGATATCCATGTGAAATGGATAAAATAAACAAGATAGCTAGAAAATACGGTATTATTACTTTTGAAGATTCCGCCCAAGCGCACGGAACTGTTTACAAAGGTAAAAAAACAGGCTCGATGTCAAAACTCTCGGATTTCTCATTCTACATCGCCCACAACATACAGGCCGGCGAACTTGGAGCGGTAACGACGGATGATTTGGACGTGTTCAAAACAATAAAGAAAATAAAGGCCAACGGAAGGATGTGTGACTGCCTGTTATGTACAAGACCCGAAGGAAGGTGCCCGAAACTCGCTTCATACAGGGGTGATGACGACTTTGACCCAAGATTTACACACGAGTTCATAGGTTACAACTTTAAGACGATGGAGTTTCAGGCCGCACTGGCACTCGTGCAACTCAAAAGAGCAGAGGAGATAAAAAGAAAGAGGGCTGAGATAGTCAGATACCTGAACGACAATCTTTCAATTTTTTCAGATATGCTTCAACTCCCCAGATATAACAGAAACGTCAGTTATATGGCATACCCGATAATCATAAAGGATGGTAATAAATTACCAAGAAAGAAAATCAGGAGCGACCTTGAGAAACTTGGTGTTGAAACAAGGCCACTTTTTGGCTGCATACCTATTCATCAGCCGGCATATTCATACCTAAAAGAAAAATACACAGGCAAACTACCAAATGCTGAACACCTGGGAACAAACGGCTTTTATATCGGCTGTCACCAATATTTAACCCAAAAAGACTTGGATTATATCGTGGAAAGCTTCAAAAAGGTAATGTAAGGTGAACGTCATGAACAAGGATTTTTGGAAAAACAAAAAAGTGCTTATAACAGGAAGTTCAGGACTACTGGGAAAACATCTTCTTCCCATTCTCAGAAAAACAGAAGCTGAACTTTTTGTCCCGAGAAGAAAAGACTATGACCTTAGATCTGAAGGCGAAGTCATATCCATGTTCAAGGAATTCAGACCGGACATTGTAATACATATGGCTGTAAATGGGGGCGGCATAGGGTACATGAGCAATAACCCCGGCAGCATATATTATGATAATGTAACAATGAACACGAATGTGGTTCATCATTCCTTCAGGAACAATGTAAAAAAGTTTGTGGGTATAGGAACTGTATGTGAATACCCAAAACACACGCCTGTCCCTTTCAGGGAAGAAAATCTCTGGAACGGTTATCCCGAAGGGACTAACGCTCCTTACGGCATATCAAAAAGGATGATGCTGGTGCACACGCAGGCCTATAGCAAAAATTACGGTTTCAATGGAATTCACCTTCTTCTTGCCAATCTTTACGGCCCTCATGACAATTTCAAACCTGAACGGTCCCACGCCATTCCGGCATTAATACAAAAGATGATAAATGCAAGGGAAGATGGCAAAAAAGAGGTTGTGTTATGGGGAACAGGTAATGCCTCCAGAGAGTTTTTATTCGCAGAGGATGCTGCCAATGCCATAATCATTGCCACGGAGAAGTATGACAAGCCGGAACCATTAAATATAGGTTCAGGTAAAGAGATAACAATCAGGGATCTGGCCGAGAATATAAAAACATACACGGGATTTAAAGGTGAAATTATCTGGGATACATCTAAACCCGATGGTCAGCCGAGAAGACACCTGGATGTAAGCAAGGCAAAAAAGGATATAGATTTCAAAGCTGGAACAGACTTCGATGAGGGTCTTAAGAAGACGATAAAATGGTATTTGAGGTATCGGGATGGCAAAACAAACTAAGAAGGTAAAAAACACACTAGTTATTCTCGTCTGGAATGAAATAGACGCAATACGCAATTTATACGGCCTCATACCGTTCAATGCGGTCGACGAGACAATAGTCATCGACGGGGGTTCTGACGACGGGACAGCGGAGTTTCTGAAAGAACGGGACCTGAAAGTGCACACACAGAAGGAAAGGGGTAGGGGAAACGCCTTCCTTGAGGGTCTCGAACACAGTAAAGGTGAAAACTTAATATTCTTTAGCGGAGATGGTAATGAAGACCCTAACGACATACCCAAGGTTGTGAAATATCTTGAGGATGGCAACGATATGGTTATAGCAGGAAGGTTCATATTCCCTGATTCTCAAAGCGATGATTCGGACGATCCTCTGAGAATAAGAAAGTTTGCTGACATATTCCTCAGTCTTCTGGTGAGAATGATATGGGGCGGTCAGGTAAGAGACTCCATAAACGGTTTCAGGGGCCTGAAAAGAAAATCCATGATAAAGATGAATCTGGACGCACCAAAATATGAAATAGAGTTCCAGACGACCATAAGAGCCTTGAAAATGAGTATGAAAATAAAGGAATTTCCGACAAAGGAGCTTGAAAGGATGGGCGGTTTCAGAAAGCCTGCCGCCAAGACGTATGTGATGGCTTACAGTTTTTTTAAATTCTTTATCAGGGAATTTTTAAAGGGTAAGGGTTTCATAAAAGAGGGGAAATGATGAATGCGTCAAAATTTTTCCCAATAATAGGCTTGGTGCTGTTTGCTTACATAATTATCGTATCAGACCCTTGGAAGATAGTAAATGCCTTTTCGAACCTGAATTTTCCATTTCTTTTACTAAGCCTCATGATGTCCGTCTTCATCCTGTTCCTGAAGGCAATTAAATGGAAATTTATCATAAATCTTCACGGCTTTGACCACCCGTTAACCAAATGCGTAAAGGCTTGGGCCGTGGGTATGTTCGCCGGGATGATCACGCCGGCAAGAGTAGGGGATATAATAAGATCTTTCTACATACAGAGAAAAAACATAAGATTCGGACATTGTTTGTCTACTGTTGTTGTTGACAGAATTCTAGACCTTTCCGTTGTAATGTTATTTTCACTGTGGGGGATTTTTTTCATTTCAGAAATGGCCGGCTACTCAGCACAAATCCTGCTAATGGTACCATTTGTAATAATCTTCATAGCGCTCATATATTTGGTTACACGGAGGGAATTCACGAGGATAATTATGAAGCCCATAGTCAGGCTTTTAGTGTCAAAAATAAAGATCAAAAAGTTGAAAAAAAGTTACCATGAAATGTACGATTCATTTGATGATATCGGAAAGAAAAAAGGACATATCATAATCATGTTAATATTCAGTTCCCTCATATGGATGATATCGATACTGCAAATAAGAATAATAGGTTTGGCCATCGGTATTGAAATAGATTATCTGTTTTTACTTGCGGTCATGAGCTTGGTAGTTATAATAGAATTAATACCTATTTCAATTTTTGGCATGGGCACGAGGGAAGCCTTTCTCATATTCGCATTTGGCATTATAGGTATAGTGAAAGAGTCTGTTATTGCATTTTCGATTTCTTATCTCATTTTGGCATACTGGTCAGTTGGTCTGCTGGGTTTGATTTTCTGGTTAAGAGAACCGGTCAAAATCAAGATGTGATTAACCAAGAATACCATAAAGCAATAGTCAAGTTACAAATTTTAAACATTCCATACCCACGCAAGGCCCTATCTCTAATAAGAATCTTACTATACCTATTTTTGTAAAAATCAATGCTGGTAAGTTTATCAGATGCTCCGGGCTAAGAAAATTACTCCATATGGGCAAGATAGAGAGCGGTTCTGGTGTGTAAGCAAGGAACATGAAATATATCAGAACCGTATAAATTACTGAGAAATAGAGAAGGTGTCTGTATTTCGAATATTTTTCTAAAATTTTAATGGTACCTATGCAATAGAGAGGGAAAAGCATGACAAAGAACCTGTTACCGAAACCCCATCCGCCATGCCAACCATCAAATGAACTCATCAAATAGACGTTCAACAATATCAATGATATGAAAAGGTATTTTTTTCCCCTGTCTTTTATTAAAAGTAAACCAAAACTCGATATTATTATTGCAGGGGTCCACCATAAAATACCCCTATCCAAATCAAAAATAACCTGGAACAAATGTATTGGGAAAATACTGGTCTCCGGGCTTTGAAGGAACTTATTATAGCCCGTTGAAAGGGGTCCCCCGAAAACTAATGTGTTGTAAGTTAGGATAAGCACAGCAAATGGTAAGAGACCAATTATAATTTTCAAAACATCTTCCTTTCTTTTTTGATAAAGGTAGTAAATCAAAAATGGTAAGATAAAAATGGCTGAATTGTAATGCAATAGTGTAAGCATACCTAGCAATACGCCCATGTATATCTTGTTCGAGTCTTTCAAAAACAACAAAATCAAAATACCCATCAAACCGGCTTCTAACGCGTGTGTATAAGACAGATCATAAACCGAATACCTTATCAGGGGAGTAGAAAAGAAGACAATAAGCAAAGCCAACCAAGCATGTTTTTTAGAATAATACTTTTTGAGCAAAAACAGAGTCGCAAACAAGCCAGCATACAAAAAAATAATTGAGGTAACAGGAATGCTAGCCTGGTTTATAAGAATGTCGCCCCTCTCTTTGATAAAAAATTCGTCTTTTATATGGAAAACTTCAAAGTTGCTGAGGAAAAGCGAGGTCATGTAAACTGGTGCAGAAATAAAAGCCATGCCGGGGAAATGATGAGAAGAGTAGACACCGGTTTCATTATAATAATGTATCAACTGATCATTAGGGCTTATTTCGTTGAATCTCATTTCGTTAGTGAGGTTTAATGTTTGGTATCTGAAAACGCCTTCCATGATCGCGTAATAACCGAAACCGTCCCCAGATACCACGGGTTTAAAAAAAATGAAGATGTAGATTGTTATGATGAGCAAAGAAATATACTCCTTCTTTTCAAAATGGGAAAAGAATTTTTCAAACGATATTTTAATTCTTTTTAAAAAACACAGAAAGATAGAAAATATCTGCAATAAAACATTCTTTGCTTCAAAGGAAATGGATATCACCAATTTTATATCTGTCTATTTTAGATAATAATTACTAATAATCCCATTTTATAAATAGTCAAAAGATTGATATTTGGGAAAAGTTTATTTAATCCTCCTATTAATTTTTATTATGGTTTCAAGAAAAACCGTGTTCAAAAATTCTGTTTTTTTAGGGTTAGATAGAGTTAGTGACAAAGTGGGCGCTCTTATTTTCGCAATGATACTCGCAAGGCTCCTGCAGCCGGAGTTGTTCGGGGTCTATCAGCTCGCCCTTTCAATAGGCTTCCTTTTCACGGCGTTCACGGACCTCGGTGTCGGTTCGACCATGATCAGATGGGTTTCAGATGCACTGGGTAAAAAGGACAAGACCTTGGTGAGATCATATTACAGGTATCTATTAAAAATAAAGCTTTTGCTGCTCTTTTTCGCGTTTACGATACTGTTTTTTGCTTCTCCCTTTCTTACTTACACGATATTCGGGAAGCCCGAGCTTCTTTTGCCATTGCAGATAATGGCTGCTTACATCTCGCTGTATTCTTTCTTTTCCTTCCTGCATTCGACATTCCTTTCACTTCAGGTCATGCAATACTCCGCTGTAGGGAGAATTGTTTTCGAGGTCTCAAGAATTGTAATCGTTCCTGTAATCGTGATAGCAGGCTTTTCCGTGTGGGGCGCAATTCTGGGGACGTGTGTAGCAATAATGTTTGCTGTATTGATTTTGTTCTTCATCTTGGTCAAGAAATATCCATACTTCCTTACCGGCAAAACCAAGCCAATAAAACAAAGGGCTTTGCTTACGTTTCTCTCGTATCTTACCTTGAGTTCCATATCAAGTCTGTTCTTCATAAATATAGATTCTGTAATGCTTGGTTTCTTTTTAGCCAATGAAACTGTGGGTTTCTACAAGGCGGCTTCGGCGATAGTCTTCTCGGTTATAGGAGTGACGGCAATAACATCGATAATGCTTCCCGTTTTCACTCAACTTGAATCAAATAAGTTAAAAGATGCTTTCAGAAAAGTCTTTAGATATAATGCGATTCTTTCCATTCCAGCCACGTTTATGCTTATATGGATAGCGAATCCTGTGATAAAGGTTATTTATGGTCATGAATACCTGCCGGCTGCACTACCGCTTATAATATTATCTTTTTTGGTAATAGAAGGGACCATAGGTTCTTACTTTTGGGTTTTACTCAACGCAAAGGAAATGCCAAAATACCCCGCCAAGATCATGATCGTTTCGAGTGTTATGAACATAATACTTAACTTTTTCCTAATCCAGTGGTACGGGATAATGGGAGCCGCGTTTGCAACGCTTATTTCAAGGTATTTCAACTCTATATGTTTGGGGGTGGTATGCAAACTCAAGCTTAATGTTTCCCCAGCATTCAGTTCCGTGTGGAAGCCTTTGATAGCGTCCGGGGCAATGATGTTATTTATGTTCATGCTCCCAATACCGCATGATATATTTATTGGAATTGGTGAAGTTCTATTAGGGACTGCTGTTTATTTTGCCGTGTTGTACCTCATAAGGGGATTGGATAAGGAGGATTGGGCATACTTCAAAAATATAATCTTCACAAAAAGTTAAAAATTTATAGGCTTACCTTCAATGTCTTTCGGTATTTTTATGCCCATTGTTTTCAGAATGGTCGGGGTAATGTCTCTTATATCCTTTAAACCCAAATTCCCTCTTTTTTTGACGTTTTTTCCGAAGATTATGAAAAACCCCGTTTCTGAATGAACAGCATCATCGGGTCCCTTTTCAGTTGCCCATGAGTAAAGGGAGTTGTGAGATACTGTGCTGTTAACGCCCCAGTGCAAATTATCAAAATACACTAAAATATCGGGGGCATTATCACTTTCAGGTAATTCAAAAACTTTTGTGTCCAATTTATTCCCAGAATCATCAGGTATTTTTTTTATTTTCTCTTTTATCTCTTTTTTTAATTCCTCGTATTCTTTTCCTGTTTTTACAATCCCGCTAGGGTCTCTGCCTTTAACGTTAAAATATAAACATGAATAATAAGCCCCCATCGAAAAAACCCTTGTTTTTTCCCAGTCAACATCAGCTTCGTATATTTGGGTTGGTTTTTTTGGCTTTTTCTTCAGAACTAGATAGCCGTTCTGAATCAACCAGTCGTTTATATTTATCCTGCCATCCATCCTTTTCGCACCATGATCGGACATCACTATCAGAGTTGTATCTTTATCTACCATGGAAATTATTTTTCCAAGTTCGTCATCGGCGTATTTCAAAAAATCTCTTATAGCATGTTTTAAATTGGAGTTGGGCTCATGTTTCTTATGTTTAGAGTCGATATAGCTCCAAAAATTGTGCATCAGAGCATCTGTTGAGTATATGACACCAATTGAAAAATCCCATTTTTTCTTCTTTATTAAATGTCTGATAACCTTGAATTGTAGTTTTGTAACTTCATATATTTTTTCTAGAAGTTCCTCTCTCTTTATTTGTCTCGGGTTTGATATTAAAACAGCACGCTCTCCTATGTTTTTTTCTAATTCTTCCTGTAATTTGGATGGATAGGTGTATTCTGCCTTTTCGGGTGTAAGAGGACCCGTGATCATGAAACCATTGACTTTTTTTGCCGGGTAAGTTAATGGAACGTTTATAACCATCACTTTCTTTCCATTTTTCGATAATATGTCCCAAATACGATCGCCCTTTACAAGGTTTGAGTTTATGACGCCTATATCATTATATGAGCGGTTTCTTCTATAGATGTAATCATAAATGCCCAGGTTGCTGTCGGTTCCTCTGCCTGTTGTCATTGCAGTCCACGCATTTGCAGAAGCCGGTGGACTTGAACTACGTATTTGACCATATATACCATTATCCATCAAATTACGTATATTGGGTAAATGTTCTTTGTAGGTGTCGAAAATTAATTCCGGAGGTATGCAATCAAGCCCAATGACAAGAACTTTCTGGTCCATATATAAAACCCAATATAATAACAATTCGTTATTATTAAATTTAAATAATCTTTTCTGATATTCAATATGAATCTAAGCATTGCCTGGATATAATAACTTATAGGTATAAAATGAAAGCTGTGATTTTATCTGCTGGGCTTGGAACGAGAATCAGACCTCTAACAAACAAAATACCAAAATGCTTGATAGAAATAGGTGGGAAGACTCTAATTAAAAGACAAGTAGATGCACTAAAGATATGTGGGATAAAGGATATTTTTGTAGTTGTAGGCGGAAGTGGGGAATGTTGGAGGGAGGAGAACTACGAGAAAATAAAATCTGTTAATGTAAATACAATAACTAACCCCCATAATCTAAAAACAAAAAATACTTTCAGTCTGAGGCTTGCAATAAAGAGTATGAGAGCTGATGATATTCTGGTGATTGATGGTGACCTTTTGTTTTCAAAGAATTTAATTAGAGATGTGGTGAAATCAAAAAAGAATTTGATCCTTTCAAAGGAATCTTATGTGAAAAATGATCCTAGGAATAAAATAATTATTGACAATAGCGGGAAGGTTACTGAAATGGGAAAGGATATATCAAAAGAAAAATTAATTTTACCTTATTTTGTCTACGGCGCTTTGATTAAAATAAAAAAAGATGACTTTTATACCTTTAAGGCTGTTGTTGAGGATGAAGTATATGAAAAATCGGCCTTGGACAAAGTTATAAACGTCTTGTGTGAAAGATTGGACCTTTATAAAATAACTGATAATAGATGGGTTAATATAAACAACATGGGAGAACTAAAGGAAGCTGAGGAGATGGTGAGTAAATGGTGACCAATTTTATCATATACATGGCAGGATATACTGGAGTTGGAAAGAGTGTATTGGCGAAAAATCTTGCGAAAAGGCTCAAAGTTAAAATATTTCATTCTGCTATGATAAGAAAAGACCTCAGCCTAACTCCTAAGAAAAAAAATGTTGATGAATTTTTTGATTTCAGAAACAAAATGAGACGGGAGATCGATAAGATTGTCTACGGTAAAATGGTTGAAAGGGCTGAAAATGTTTTGAGGGGGGGAGGGAGTGTGATACTTGATGCAGGTCATTTTTTCAAATGGCAAAGAGATAACATTTATAAGATGGCATATCCCATGGGGGTTGAAATATTTGCCATTAGGGTCATTTGTAGAGATGAAAATGAAATAAAAAGAAGATTAAATAAAAGGTTAGAAATGTTTGATAGTTCTCCTTTAAACGAAACCCCTTCTTGGAAAACATACATAAGCACGAAAATTGTTACAGAACCATTAGAATCTGATTCTTTGCCAAATGGTGAATTACCGAATATAATAGAATATGATACTATCTCGGGAGGGGTAAAGATTCTTCATAAATCTTTGAAATCAAAAAACATGGAAAAAATATTAAACGCTATAAATGAAAATGAAATTTCATTTTTCGTTCAGGATAAAAATTTCAGATTTGTTGAAGGTTCTGCTGAAGAGTTTATGGGAAATAAAAATTTGAAGGGTAATTTTGTAGTCGCAATTGATTTCGACGGTGTCATAACGAACCCGCATAAATTAAAGACAAAGTATATCAATGAATTTGGATATGAGATAAAGGAAGAGCATTCTGGTTATGATCATTGTATAAGAAAAGCTGGAATTAAAGAGGAGCACTACAAAAAAGGTCTCGAAAAGGCATTTCTTGAAAATCCTAAAACTCTCCCTCTTGAGAAGGACTTTAAGAAATTTTTCGAGAAGATAAGGAATTTAAACTGTGTTATAGTCATAGTTACTTCGAGATATAGGAACATGATTAAACATCTGGAAGAATATTTAAAAAATCATAAAATAAAGGTTGACTGTATCATTAATACCCAAAGTCTCAATAAGTCTGAGGCCCTTAAAATGATTAACGCAAATTTTTTTGTTGATGATAGCCTATTTAAAATAAATTTAATATTGAATAAACATTTGGATGATGATTTTATTAAAAAATGTAAATTTGTACTATTTAGAAATATTGCCAACAAAATAGAGAAAAACAATAACCCCAATCTGGAAGAAGTTGATAACTGGGAAGGTAT
>CBEVTC010000007.1:0-30315 GCA_965552715.1 uncultured archaeon
AAAGACAAACTATGAATATGGATTTGAATTCGATCAAATCAAAAATTTCCGAAAAACTGAAAAAGCTGACACTCAAGAAAAAGCTTCCCAAGAAAACAACCACGAAACCTAAGGTCGAGAAGCAAGTGATAAGGGATGTTTTAAGGGAAATTTCATCCGCGAAGATGAAGGAGCAGAGGTTCGCCATACTCGGGATAGGGAACGATCTTAAAGGGGACGACGGGATAGGATGGTATGTTGTGGAGAAGCTGAGAGAAGAATTAAAGAAAGATGAGAATCTCCTGTTCGTGAAGACCTCTGTCCCTGAGAATCACGTAAAGGAAATAAGCGATTTTACCCCGAACATGCTCATAATAATAGACTCGGCCGATTTCAAAAAAAGTCCCGGGGAAATAAAAATCATAAAGGGATATCAGATAAGCGAATCATTCATTTCCACGCACACAACACCGCTCACCCTCTTCCTCCGGCTTTACCAGGCCGACAAATCCTTCAAGAAACCCTTCATCCTGATAGGGATACAGAGAAAGAGCAACGAATTCGGCCAGTCCATGAGCAGACCGGTTAAGAAAGCGGGGGATAAGCTGGCGAAAATCATACTGGAACTCCACAGGAAGGGGATTCTTGACCTCTCGCTCGAAAAAGAACTCGTATACCTTTCGAACCCCTTTCTGAAGATTTTGGGTTCCTTAAGATTTCCAAAAAAGAAAAAATAAACCTATTTGTTGAAACTCAGGCTGAACTTTTCCTTCCCGTGCTCCGCCAGCTCGTACCTCTCGGAGTTGTTGACTGATTTGGGCTTTGTCGGACATACATCATGACAGCGTCCGCAGAATATACACTTACCGATGTCTATTGACCACGTTTTCTCTTCCTTGTTTATGGTTATAGCGTTCGTCGGGCAGTTAACAGCGCATAACATGCAGAAGATGCACGTATCCTTATCCCATTCGACCCTCCCCCTGAACCCTTCCGGGATTTCCGGCCTCTCTTTCGGGTACTTCCTTGTGGATGGTTTTGAAAAAACCCTCTTTATCGCCTCTGCAAGCAGATTCATAAATTCCACCTAATAAAACCCCACCAGCGCTCTCACCAGATCGATAACGGCCAGAGGCCCTATTATGAACCAGTAAAGCCTGAAAGCATTCGAAATCCTCAGCCTCGCGAACACCACCCTGAATATTATAAGCACGAACAACAAAGCCAGGGAGTTAACAGCGAACATTACGATATTCCCTGCCCCAAGGAAGAAAACCGCCCCAATGGATATCAGAACCCAGAATCCAATCGCTCTCGCGAGCTCGAACATCGCGAGCCTCGGCCCGCTGTATTCAGTCAGGGGGCCCGCTACGATCTCCTGCTCCGCCTCCGGTATGTGGAAGGGAGGCAGTGAAAGCTTCCCGAGAACGCCCGTCAGGAAGGCGAGAAACGCGAAGGGGAAATGGAGGGAGAAGTACGGGATTATTTCGAAACCCGTTAGGTAACCGATGGTTATCAGCGAAACGACAAACGGGAATTCGTACGAAACGAGCTGCGTTATCTCCCTGACGCCTCCGACAGAACCGAACGGGTTTCCCGTTGCGAACCCCGCGAGCGCGAGGAACGCGGAGGACATCAGGAGGAAATAGATAACGACGAACACGCTCCCCTGAAAAGAAACCATTCCGAAACCGGCGACCGGAACGAATATTATCACGGTCAGCACCGAGGCGAATGAAACGATCGGGCACATCGTCATGAGGAAACCCACGGAGTCCTTGGTCTGGATGTTCTCTTTCGAAAGGAGTTTGAAGAAATCCAGGAAAGGCTGCCAAATTGGAGGACCAATCCTGTGCTGCATGTGCGCCGCGACCTTCCTCACAATACCCAGGTAAAGAAATCCTATCACGAATGCCGCCAAGAAACCGGGGAACACCAAAGCCTGGAAAAGCATCTCGAACATATCAGCCCTCGCGATCTTCTCTCATATGGAGTATGTCGTGTTTCGTAACGACATTCTCCTTCTTCGTGTTGACATCCACTATCGTCATTCTATCGCAACAGGAAAAACACGGGTCAATGGAAGCGAGTATCGCAGGAACGTCCGGTATCTCGTAACCCCTGATTATCTCGTCCAGGATGTGGAAGGTCTGGTAGGTCGGCGTCCGGATCTTCACCCTGCGGGGCTTATCCCCGCCCGATTTCAGGTAGTACACGAGTTCGCCCCTGGGGGCCTCGACCCTTGAAAAGGTTTCCAGCCCCTCCTTGATCTTTATGATCGGCGGGACCTTCAAAGCGATTTCGCTCTTCGGGAGCGTCAGCAGCGCTTCGTGTATCATCCTGACAGACTCCGAACATTCCCTCAACCTGACCAGGCAGCGTTCGAGCACGTCTCCACCCTCCCCAGTGACGGCCTTGAACTTCAGATCCTTGTAAGCGAAGTATCCGGTTTCCCTCACGTCGAAGTCTATCCCCGATGCCCGGATGTTAGGTCCCACGGGGTTCAGCTCTTTCGCCTTCTTTTTAGAAAGATGACCCACGTGTTTTACACGATTCCTCACGGAGGCATCATTCTTGAAAATCCCGATGTAATAGCGGAACCTTTCCTCGAGTTTTTCCAGATCCCCCTCGATCTTTTTGGTCTGCTCGAGATTCACATCCCTCCTCGCTCCACCTATAACGTTCATCGCGAAGTGAACCCTGTTCCCTGTAAGAAGCTCTTGCAGGTCCATGACCAGCTCACGGTCCCTGAAGATGTAGTGGAAGAGCGTGTCCAGGCCTATCTCCCACGCAATCACGCCCAAAGCGAGCATGTGGGAATGAAGCCTCTCAAGCTCGGAAACAACGACCCTTATGTACTTCGCCCGGTCCGGGATATCAACCCCCATCAAACTTTCAATGCCCTGGCAGTAACAGGACGTGTGATAGTTTCCGCAGATCCCACAGACCCTCTCGGAGAGATAGATCCCCTTTGCCCACCAGCGGCTTTCGAACGATTTTTCAATCCCCTTGTGGTTGTACCCGAGAACGAGCTCGCTCCCCACAATAGTTTCCCCGTCTACCCTCAGCTTTATGTGAACGGGCTCGAGAAGAGCTGGGTGTTGCGGCCCGAAAGGGAGAATGTAATCGTGCATATAATTAATTATCAGGATTATATAAAAATCGAATCTATAAAAATCTAATCACGCCACATCCGAACCGATTTCGATGTCCCCGTCTATCGTCACGAGCCTCACGTTTTCGTCTTTCACCGCTGCAAGCAGCATGCCCTCCGAGGCAACGCCACGGATACTTGCGGGCTGCAGATTCGTTAAGACGACTATTTTCTTCCCCGCGAGCTCTTCCTTTTTGTAGTTTTCCTTGATCCCCGCAACGAGCGTTATCTGTTTACCTCCGACATCCACCTCGAGCCTGTAAAGCTTGTCCGCCCCGGGCATGTCATCCACCCGGAGTATTTCACCGACTTTCAGTTCGAGCTTCTCGAAATCCTTAATATCCACAACCATATAAACCACCAACCTGTTATTGATTAAATGAAAGTCTAATTTAAATTATTTATTAAGCGAAACCGATAATTATAATTATGAAAGGGGTTCGGGTGTCTGTCTTACTTTTGATTTTCGCACTGACATTCTCAGTCAGTTCTGTTCACGTTAATGCGCAAACACCTGACGTCACGATATTACCGAAGCAAACCGTAGTTTCGGTTGATTCCTCCTTCATTGTCAAGGTCAATCCGAAAACAACCGAAAAACCCATCCGCATAGTATGGTCCATCTACGACATGGGAAACGAAGGTTTAGGTTCCTTCCCGATAGTTGACGGGAAGGGAGTATGTTATTTTTCGAACGACGACGAAAACGCAACGTGCGGACCCTCGCCCTTCACACAGGTAGGGGAGACAGAACTCATTGTACACATCATCACGCCCACGAAAATCACGAACACGACCGAACCCATTAACGTGTCCTCCCTGGAGATCCCCATGGGAGGCGTGCAAAAGGAGGACAACACGGTTTACATGTACTTTTACATGGAAGAGAAAGACCTGATGAAGTACACCATTTACAAAGAGGACCTGACCATATACCAGAGCAACAGGCCGATCAGCTATGACGCAACGGAAGGAAGATACGAAGGCAACATAACCCTTAATGCCGGTGTTTACTATTTCTCCTTCGTCGTGAATGACAATGACGTAACCGGGACCGCCCTGAAAAGGATAGACATCCCTTCCGAGGATTTCCTCACGATCAGTACGGACAAAAATGAATATTGGACAGGGGAAAAGATAACGACAGCGGGGACGACGAACGCGGACAGCGTGACAGGACAGATCAATTTCCCCAACGGAACGAAGGCAAAGGATTTCTCCGCAGACGTGGCGGGGGACAACACCTTTTCCTACGAATTTTACTCAAAGAGCAACTGGCCGGAGGGCGATTACGAAATAAAGACAATTTCTCCCCTTTCCAAATCCGTTGAATTCTCGATAGTTGAATTCTTCGAACTCGTGCCGGAATCCGTTTCCGTGGTTATCAACAAATCAGACGATTTCGAAAAGACCATACAACTAAAGAATTTAAGGAACGAAACCAACGTTTCGCTCTCCACAACCGGAGGGATGAAAGACGAGTACGTGACGATAGGCGATACCGTTCTCAGCTCGCAGGAAACCACGACGATCACAATAAGCATAACGAACGTGAAAGCCAACATACAAGGGACGATAAAGATCACGACACCCGCAGGCCTGGAGCTGAGCGTACCGGTCTCGATAACAGCGCTAGAAGAAGGAGAATGCCCCCCGTGCATCCCTTCCGAGGGTGGGAAAGCGCTTGAAATAGACGAGGATTCTCTCGTGTGGTCGCAGGAATGCATAATAGAGGAGGAGATCTCCTATTCGATAATAATATCGAACAACGGGAATTCGATCCTTTCCGATTTCAATTACGAGGTCAGGGACGTGCTCACGACCGAAAACAGCCTGGAAGACCTGGACAGCTATGAATACATCATTATCCCTATTCAGGACTTCTCGGTAGACCCCGGCGAATCCGAATACCTCGACATCAGCATCATGCCAACATATGCAGGCAGACACCAGGGCCTGATAACATTCACCAGCAATGGCGAGTCGGCCTCCATTTTCGTTGACCTTAATTGTTTCACAGACATAACGGGCGATCTGGAATCCCTGAGCGAGGACCTGAGCGATCTGAACCCAAGCCAGGACGTGCTCGATGACATAAGTTCTGATATAGAATACGCCCAGAACGCGTTCGACTACGGGAACTACCAGCAGGCGGATGAATACTACGAAAAGGCCAGGGCGAAACTCGGAACCCTTGAACTGGGTGGGGTTTCGCAACCCATGGATCTCACGTGGATGATCATAATCATAATTATAGTAGTGGTGGTTCTCGTGGTGGTCTGGTTTTTCAAGTTCAAGAAGCCCCAGATTTCAGAATACGAAGAGGAGACCGAGAGTCTCGAAGGCTTCGAATGATTTGTTTACCTGCTAAAGAACCTTCTCACAGCTGGATGCATGTCTTCCATGTGCTGCATTGCGATTTCCTCATAGAGCTGATACGTGATCATAACAGCGAGAAGGATTCCGGTCCCCGTTCCAAGCGCTCCCGTGAAGTCCGCGAACGCCGCGAGGAATCCTACGGCAGCGCCGCCGAGTATCGCAAGCGCTGGAATATAACGATTCAATACCCTTTCAATAATCCTTATATCCCTCCTGAAACCGGGTATCTGCATGCCCGTGGACTCTATCTGGCCCGCAACGCTCCCCGCATCCATCCCCGCGGTGTTAACCCAGAAAATCGAGAACATTATCGCTCCCCCTACCATGAAGAGCGAATACACGATCAACCGAGCGATATCAGTGAGGCTTATCATTGTCAACGCTGTCAAGCCGAGGGAGGAAACCCCAAAATACCAGAAAAGCGCCCCCGCAATCCCTGAAAGCAAAACGATTTTCAGACCTCCTGACCTTTTAGTGAAGTAAATGAAAAGCGCCCCCAACAGGGCGAACAGCCCTATCGAGATCATCATCCCCCCTATCGCAGTCGTCCTCGGGGGGATGAGGAAATATATGAGACCTCCAATCGGATTTCCCTGCGCATCGAAAATCCCGAGCCATTCGTTCCCTCCATCTTGGGAGAGTATCCTAGAGAAGACCTGGACGTTCGCGAGGAGCGCGGCAATGAGGATGACAGGTATGTTTGACGTGTAGAGGAATTTCAGGGGCCACCTCCTACCAAAACCTCTAACGCTCGAAAACGCGAGAGGGATTTCGACACGTATTGCCTGCGCGTAAACAACAAGGAAGAAAACTATGATTGTCGCCATTATCGGGAGCAAAAGGAGCACCGCGCTAAGCGGATCCCCGGCTCCTATAAGAAGCCCCGCGTTTGGTATTATGCCCGAAGGAGGGTTGTTTATCCCCGTGGATATCGTCCCGTCCGCTGTCAGCGGGTTCAAGGCGCGCACAACGATCGTTTTCGCCACGCCCGCGACTATGAACAGACCGACCCCTGATCCGAACCCCCACTTCGAAATCAGCTCGTCCATGAATATTATGATCCAACCGCCAACGGTAAGCTGGACGACAACTATCCAGAAGAAGCCCGGATTCGCCACCACCGCCCCGAACATTACGTATACGTAACCCTCAAGCAGACAGAATATTATCGCCAGCAACTTCTGCGTCCCCTGAAACAAAACCCTCCCTTTATCGCTCGAGAGATCCCAGGGTATGATTTTCGACCCGACCAATAACTGAAGTATAATCGAAGCGGTCACGATAGGCCCGATACCTAACGTCATCAACGAGCCGAAGGTCGAACCCAGGAGAATTTCCAAGTATTTAAAATACTCGTAATTGGTTTTGGAGATCCCGTAGATCGTGACCTGCGTCATCACGTAATAGATGAGCAAGATCAGACCCGTCCACTTCATTTTCTCCTTGAACGTCTGCCTCTTGATCGGCTCTGTAACCCCCGGCAGCCGCTTCAAAATCCCGATATAAGCATCCTCAAGACCCATAGAAAAACCCTTTGATAAATATATTTATAAGCATTGTTAAAATAAGTTTCTCCTGAAATTGCCTGCTTCCGAGCGCGCCTAGAAATGTTTAAACATACGAATTTAAACGACCGTTCCCAATCAATTAAATGTATGAGAAGAGTAGCCCTGGCTCTCGCCGCCTTTTCGATTGTATTAATTTTAGCTGTATTTATACAACTCAACATCACAGGTGCCGCAGTATGTTGGGGTGGGGAATATGGACTATTTCTCGTAACACTAGAAGACAAATCAGGAACACCAGTCCCTAATTTAACAATAGAAGTATATTATGCAGGTACTAGTACAGTATCAAAAGATGGATTTACAAGAATAACAAATTCTGGTGGACAGGCAGGAGGGGGTCTCTCTACATGCGGTAACCCCTATGATTTGTACGTGGAGGGGGAGTTAGAAGTTGAGAGTTTCAGTGTCCCCTATGTTCAAACCCTTACCTTGGATATGGATATAACGCCTCCAAGTATTTCAAACGTCACTGTCTCGCCAATTAATCCAACGTATCTGGATTCAGTTGACATCTTTGCTAATATAACGGATGCTAGTAGTATTTCATCCGTTACACTTTATTGGTCAGAAGATCAAACCAACTGGACACCGATAGAAATGAGTATAATCGCTCCAGATATGTATAAGTCAGATACGCCAATTCCAGCTCATACCAATAAAAAGAGAATATATTATTACTTGAATGTAAGTGACGAAAACGGTTACGAAAGCACGAGCCAAATTTATTCCTATGACATTACTTTGGAATTAAATCTTGATTTAAACTTACCTGCTCAAGTATCCAAGCATCAAAACTTCATTATTTATGCGGATATCACAAATACAGGAGACTCCACACTAGAAGATGTTACAGTTGAGTTGAATGCTCATGAAAACTTCTCTTCTTCTGACCCATTCATAGTACCACTCGGCGATTTGATTAGTGGTGTTTCAAAACTAGTGAATTGGATTCTTATGGCTGACTACCGGGGTGAGTATATAATAAGCGTTAATGTTACGTCAACTTCGCACACTGGGGAAAATGCAACTCATGACTATGCAGAAATTTTCGTTTCAGATAAACCACCAACTATTAGAAAGATTGATACAAGCGCATCGTGGAGTGGTATTGGTTGTGAACCATGTTGTTGTTGCGGTGCGTTCACTTCAATATCGGAGTATTATTTTCCATATTTTGAAAATGGAACCGATGAATATAATAAGCTGGGCTGTAACTATTATTACTGTCACAATTCCCCGGTTCATATTTCCATAGGACGATATAGATACTATGGAAAAAGCAGCGTTACTATTAACTTTGATGTCTCTGAAGATGGTGTATACGACATTTATTTACCGAGGATAGGAGGGCCTCCTAATGACATAATTGCGAATGTTGATTTAGATGGTTCTCGTGTGCTTACCCAAGCAAACTTTTATTATGCTGGCAATCCAACTGAACATTATTTTATCCCATTGACCGATTATTGGAATCCGCCAACATTGAGTGCTGGTTCTCATACGATCAACATAGAATACGAGACCTCTTGCCCAAAAATGTGGGAACTAACTTGTATTTACTACAGGTTGTTGTTAGTAAAGAGGACGATCGAGCCTGTTAATCCCCAGATAACTAACGTTTCATTCAAATCTTCTTTAGCAGAAAGAAATACACAGGAAATATTTGTTGAAACCAATGATAACTCAGAAATCGAAACAGTCGAAATTTCTATAACTACTCCAGTATCATCTATAGAAACATTAACACTTTCTTTAATTGATGGTCATACATGGAATGGTACTTGGAAAGTTTCTGTGGATGCATATGAAGCTGGAGATTATTCGTTTATTGTAAACGTTTCAGATACTTACGGAAATTCTCTTCAAAGTCAATTGTACAGTTTTGACGTATACGATGATACGACACCACCGACAATATCAGACATAAATTATGAAGTGAATATAGCAACAAAAATAAATTTCACCGCAGCCTCATTTCATTTAAATGCTAAAGTTTCTGATGATGTTGATGTATCCTCCGTTAAAATGGTAATAACGGATCCCTACCAGAATAAAAAGACTATGGAAAGTTATGCTAACGGGGGTGGAAAATGGTATTTTTCATCTGAAATCTATTTATTGGGTTTATATACATTCCAAATCGAAGCCACAGATGTGAATGGAAATGTGAAAACAACTGAAGAATATCAATTCGAAGTAACTGGTTATGGCTGCGGTGATGGTATCTGCAATACCACAATAAATGAAACTTACTCTAACTGCTGCATTGATTGTCCGTGTCCTTCAGGGCAAATGTGTCAAAACAATGAATGTGTTCCTGAAGAAACCACATCAGGAGGCATTTCAGGTCCGACAACACCATCCCAACCAGTGAACGTGACCAAGAAAGTTGAGGAGATAGTTCCCGGAGAAGTGGCAAATATAACAATTTATAAGGAAGAGATGAGCATCGAGGAGATACACATAGAAGTCAAAAATCCTGTTAAAGATATAGAGGTGAATATAGTGAAACTCCCAGAGAAGCCTGCTCAGGTAGTTCATGAGGTTATAGGAAAGGTATATGAATATCTCGAATTGAACCTCGACAATGTAACGGATATGGACATCGAAAAAGCTACAATAGGTTTCAGGGTGGGCAAAATGTGGATTGTGAAGAATAAAATCAACAAATCAACTGTAAAACTGAACAGGTATTTCAATGGAAGCTGGCATAAGATGCCTACTATTCTTGTTGGTGAAAGCCCTGAATTTGTTTACTATGAAACGGAAGTCCCTGGATTCTCAATATTTGCAATAACAGGAGAGGAAATAGAAGAGCCGAAGATATGCACTCCGGACGAAAAAAGATGCATTAATAATAATTTGGAACAGTGCAATGTCGATGGAACTGCGTGGTCCATTCTGGAAACCTGTGAAAACGGCTGCAACTATGAGAATCATTCATGTAATCCTCCTCCAGCCATTGGAGTAGGCATTTCACCTTATATATTCTTCGCAATTGCGGTAATATCGGTAGCCGCTATAGTTCTTTATTTCAAAAGCAAACCCGAAGAAGACATCGAAAAGACAATGGAAGGTTTCAGTTGAAAATATGTTTGAATTCTATTCAGAATCTTCCTCAATCACAAGCGGCCCGTGATAGCCGCATTTCTTGCATTGATATTGTATCCCCAACTTCGCGCCCATCCAGAGCGTCACGCTTTTCGAATCGCAGACAGGGCATTTCTTGACGGTTTTCATTCGCTCACGGCCTTCCCGCCCGCCTTCTCTATCTTTTCCTTTGCGATCCTAGAAAAAGCCCTCGCTTTAACAACTAGCTTTTTCGTGATGTTTCCGGAACCGAGAACCTTGTCATACCCCAAGCCGGCGAGGACTATCTCCTTCTTGTCATCAGCGAGGGTTTCCAGGTCCCTGAGGTTTACGGCATTCACGGGTTTCGAGGTCTTCGAGATGAAACCCTTCCTCTTGCCTATGTGGTCTTTTTCATACCTTAAAATCCAGGATTTCCTATGCTTTTTCGAACCTGCGTAACCCTTGCCTCCCCTGTGACCTTTGCCTCTCCATTTCTTCATGGTCCCTCTTCCGAGGGTTCTCGTCCCCCTCTTCTTCTCTGTCTTCTTCATTCGTCTCATTTACATCATCCTTTCAAGCAGCTCGTTTATCTTCTCCCCCCGGTAACCTAACGCGCCTTTCGGAAACGCCTGCTTTATCCCCTCGTATCCTTTTCTCGGGGGGCTCATCCGGAAAACGGGTTTAAACCCCTCGATCTCCTTCAGATTCTTAACCTTCTTTATCTTCGAAATAATAATTTTCGCTTCCTTCCCATCCGGTTTTTTGTCTCCAATCATCCTTCCCCTCTGGGAAACCAGCTTTTCGAGGGTCTTGTCCCCGATCTCGCCCCAAGTCACGAAGTCCTTAACCTTCCTGACCATCCCCTCGATTTTCGGGTCTTTCCTGACAAGAACGCAGTGATTCACCCTCGTGAGCCTTAACATGCGAAGCGTGTCTTTTAATTTCTTCCGCATGTTCACGCTTCCCCTGACCCTCACGACAGCGAACATCAGATATCACCCTTTGTTTTGCTGAGATTTTTCAGCGCTTCAAAAACAGCAAAGGCGAGATTCATCCGGGTCGAGGTCATGCCGAACGTTTTGATCCAGACATCCTTTATCCCCGCAAGCCTGAGTATTTTCTTCGTCTCATTATCCGCCACGATCCCCACGCCGGTCGAGGTCGGAGAGATTCGAACTCTCACGGACCCGACCTTACCTTCCGTCCTGAAAGGGATCGAGTGCGACCCTTCGCAGTTACACTCCCAGGAACCGCAACCTCTCCTGATGATGATAACATTCAACTTAGCCTGGCCAATCGCCTTCTCTATCGCTACCCTATGTTCATTCGATGTCGCCCTTCCAACGCCGACCACGCCATCCTCGTTCCCCACGACAATGACCGATGTGAGCTTGAACCTTCTCCCCGATTTGTGCATCCTTGCGGTCATCTTTGTGGGCGTTCTCCTTATACCTCCGCCTTTTCCCGGAGTCCCTCCAACGTAGATGAGTTCTTCCTTCATGTCAGGGATGAGGTAGTCCACGATTTCAGGCTCAAGGATGATCTCCCCCTTTTCGAGAAGTTCTTTCAAGGATTTATACTTCCCCTTGATAACCTCTTTCCCGAGTTCTGTTTTGGGAACCCATTCAGCGAGATTTTCTTCTACTCTTCTCTCAAATCTCCTGGGCTTTCTCTTTCCCATTCCCTTTCTCGTTCCCCCGTACTTTCCCTTACTTTTCTGTACCATGAAACCGCCTTCAAGATATCCTTTATATTGAAGTAATGGTTATTTATATCTTCTCCTTTTTTTAATCTTTTCTATCCTTCCGAGAACCTCCCTCCCTTTCGAATAATTTTCAGAATAAGACTTCACAATCCTTTCCCAGCACTCCTCCAGCGAACGGAAATGCGTCGACTTCAGGGCCTCGTAAAGGAGAAATAAATCAACGGCCTGGTCCTCGACTTTTTCAGAGAACTTCCCCAGGCCGAAATCGATGAGATAAACCTCGTTCCCTTTTAAGATCATGTTCGATGTCGTCAGATCCCCGTGTATGATTCCGTTTGCATGGAGTTTTGCGATCATCTTCCCCATCTTCCCGCACACATTCGTTCGCTCCTTTGGAGCCATCCCGTTCAGAACATCCTTAATTCTTTCGCCTTTCACGTACTCCATAACGAGCTTGTTTTCGTCCTCCACTCGAACCCTCGGAACGGTCACGCCTGAACCCCTCGATCTCCCCATCAACTTCGCTTCGCCCTTCGTCCTCTGTTTCCGTATTTTCGAATCTAGCTCGGGCAGGCGATATCCCTTCTTGATTCGCTCCTTTACAAGCTCTTTCCCTCGCAAGTAAAGAACCGCTTCCGCTCCCCTCTGGATGATTTCACGTTCTTTTATCATAAGAATAAGATTGAAGTGGAGGTTTTATAATAATTTTATTTCACTTGTATGTTTAATCCTAATTCATCAAAATGTCTGTTGAAACCGTCTACAAAATAGTCTGAAATAACACTGGGGGCTTTTTCATTCCACCTTTGCGGGAGAGGCACTTTTATTGTTTCTGTGTACCCATTGTTCATACAGTTTAGTTGAATTTCTCCACCTTTTCCATTGGAAACGAGAATCCCTAACTCCTTGATAGACATACCTAATTTCAAGTTTAATTTAATCTCTTCATTAGGTCCGATACCTACGTATTTATCCATTTGATGCAGATACGGGTTAGTTAGTATGCGCCTATCCATGTACATAATACCACATTTTTATAGTGCTGGCAAGAAAAATAACGGCGTTATGGTTTAAAAAGCTTTTCTCGCTATTTCGTCCACAATTCGCAGGTCTTGCATACCTTTTGCGAGCTGGGTTCCCCGCACTCTGCGCATTTCACGATTTTGACATTCTCCTTCTTGACGATATCCCTCACGGAAGGCAGAAGCTTCTCAAAGGTCTTCAGAACCGAGAATTTCGTTCCCGGGCTTTCAGCCTCCAGGTCGTTCAAAAAGTCGCGAACGCGGAATCTCGGTCCTTCGAGGTAAGGGCATTCATCCTCGTGCATTTCAAGGCCGACCATGATCGTGTAAAGACCGATCTCCTTCTCAGGAATCTCCCTGAACGGCTTTATCCTGGGCACGAAGAGCTCGTTTCTCACTATCGGTTCACCGCCCATCCTGGAAAGCCGGGCGAGATCCCCTCTCAGGTAATCCATCACTATCCCCTGTATCTCGTCATCGAGATTCATTCCGAATGCGATTTTATTTGCTCCGAGTTCCCTGGCCTTCTTGTTCAGTAGCCAGCGTCTCGCTAAACCGCAGTACGTGCAGGCCGTCCCCTCCCATGCATCCGATTTCCTGATCTTCCTGACCTTTTCGCTGAGGTCTTTCCCGAATTCCTTCCTGAAAGAAAAAACATGATGTTTAATTCCCAGTTTCTTGCATAACCTTCCCGCTATTTTCAGGCTCTCCTTCCTGTACCCCGGAATCCCCTCGTCTATTGATATCGCGAAAAACTCGAGGTCCTTCCTCTCCCCTAAAACCTTATTGATCAGATACAAGACCGCAGACGAGTCCTTGCCCCCGGAAAGCGCGAAAGCTATCCTGTCGCCGCGCCCGATCATCTTTCCTTTTCTTATGGTTTTCTTCGCCTTGCTCTCGATGCTCTTTACGAAGTGATTCCTGCACAAATACGAGCCCTCGTACTTGCGGTGGAAAACCGCTTTCTTGCCGCACTTCGAGCATTTCATTTTCTAACCACCAGAAATTATCCTTATGAATTCCAATCGATCGCTTTTGCTGACTATGTCCGTTTCCAGGAGTATGTCATCCCCTTTCCTAACGATGACGGTTTCCGGGTTCACCTTAACCTCTCTGATAACGTCTATGACTTTCGATTTCTCTGGAACCTCTACATTTCTCCTTTTATTCCCGAGCTGAACGACGACTTTCATAACCTTTAATATAAAAAATCGAGTTATTAATAAATATTGGAAGAACGCATGCTGGGGTGGCCGAGTCCGGTTCAGCCCCGTGCGTAAGTTCACTGAACTTACGTTCAAGGGACCTAAGGCGTCCGCCTCGAGAGCGGATGGGCGAAAGCCCGCGCAGGTTCGAATGCGAAAGAAGCAGGCTTCGCCTCCTTCGCTCGAAACTCCTGTCCCCAGCGTATTCAGCACTTATTAGGCAAAAACAACATAATTATAATTGTCAATCATGGCTGTTAAGATAGTCCTGCCAGCGTTTGTCAAAGAAATCATCGATTTTTTTGTCATGCTAGACAATCCAGGGACCTACATAATGATCATGGTTTTTGGCTTAGTTCTCCTTCCTTTCTATCTTAGGAACGTTCACGAACATTTCAAAAACCCACATAAATATTACATGGTTTCATTCGAGAAGAAATTCTGGACCGGTCTTTTGGTGGTAACCTTCCTGATAGTTTTCGGTTTGGTGAATTATATCAGGTTCCTGCCATGATTCATTTGTCTTGCGCGAAATTCTTTTAAATTGATTTTAATAATAAATACGTGTCGGGCCTGTGGTCTAGTTGGTTAGGACGTCGCCCTCACACGGCGAAGATCCCCGGTTCAAATCCGGGCGGGCCCATATTTAAAAAATAAGGTCAATAATATCTTGTCATTCGCTGTGCGGGTTCGTGGTCTAGTGGTATGACGTCCGCTTGACGTGCGGAAGATCGCCGGTTCAATTCCGGCCGGACCCATTATTCTGGTAATATGGAAGTAACAGGAAGCCTCTACGACAGGATAGCAGATTTGGAAGAATATAAAATGAAGGTGTTAGCAAAGAGATATTTCCCAGTCGCAGACTTAGAAAAACTGATGTTCAGATCTCACAATGTAGAGTACAGCAGTGATCGTCTTCGAAGCAGAATCAAAGAACTCAAGAAAATTAAAACAAAAATGCCATGGGAGATACTAGATAAAAAAGAAATAAAAAAAAGAGTTAAATTACAATCTATACATTTTGATCATGTAAAATATTTGTTCGAAAAGGTTCTTGGCGAAGAATACATAGAAGAAAATATTAACCGTGGTCTGGAAGGATCCCATTCCAGTGCTTTGAAATTTCTAAAGTTTAAGGAGTTTAAAAAATACAATGAAGAGGAAACCCTTAAAATCCTAGAAGAAAAAGCCAGGAAGATTTAATTTTTATAAATACCGTCTGTTTATTGTATTATTATGCCCCTGTAGTCTAGTCCGGTCAAGGATCCCGGCCTTTCGGGTGCTTTTCGAAATCTCGGAAGGGACGAGTTTCGCTGTTGCGAGGCAATGACTTAACGAGGAAAGCCGGTGACCCGGGTTCGAATCCCGGCGGGGGCATGACTAATTTTTAAAAGTTTAAAGTCCAAATTAAGAATATGAAATTCGGTTGCGACACCTGCGACAACTGCGGCCTGTGCTGCAAGGACTGGGATATCGAGCTCTCGAAGGAGGACATACGAACGATCATTGGTTTGGGTTATGACCCGAAGAATTTCCTCGTTCTCGACCCCGTCCCCAGGATGAAGATGGTAAAGAGGAAGGACGAGAAAAGCTGCTTATTCCTGGACAGGAAGGACATGTGCATTCTTGAGAGGAGGCACGGGCACGAGGCTAAACCACATACCTGCAGGCAGTATCCAGAAATAAAAACCGAGAGGATAAAGGAGAAGGATTATTTTTTCTACGAATACGGAGGGAAAGTTTTTGCCAGGGACATCCTGGTCAAAATGCTCGGGAACCTGAAGAGGACGAGCAAGCCCTATCTTTTCGAAATGCTTCTGGATGAACTGGAAATGATAAGGAAGCAAAGGAACAGGTATGTTGATGTTTTCAATTACGATGAGATCAGGAAAACCTCCGGCCTTCGAAAATCCCTCGTTAGAAACAGAATAAAGAAATACCTGTCGAAAAAATTCAGGGAAGATGACAGGGAGGAATTCAATAAAATAGAGAAGAGGAAAAAGCTGAATGTTCAGGACATGATGGAGGAGATACAGAAGAGGATTCCGGGGGAATACGCCCTGAACCCGAACCTTCCGGAAATGCTGCTTGCTTATTTTTACATAGTGCAAACTCACGAGAATAATGATCCGAAAAGGCTGGCTGAATATTTCTTTGAGTGGAATTCCAAGAGATTTTGAAACTTTTTAAACTCATAATATACTATGTATTTAAGTGATCATGATGCCTGTGTTCGAAAGATACTGCGACAAGTGCGGAGAGCCGAGTATTAGACTGAGGAACGTGAACGGCAAAATGCTCTGCCCGAAATGCAGGGGTTTAAGAGTAGAAGAGGACGAAGAGGTAGGCAGAAAGGCAAAGCTGAGAAAAATATGGGACATTAGGTAACGAAGGACATAGGCAAAGCCCATGTCATCCGAAATTAACGAATGCGGGGGTACCCAAGCGGTCAATGGCTTCGGCCAAGCGCCTGACCATACGAAACGTATGGTCTTGGGCCAAAGGGGCTAGAGTATCTAAACCTTACGTTAGGTATGGCCAAGTTTAGGTATGGCCAAGTTCAGGAACTTGTCTGTTGAGAGGCCTAGTAGCTTAGAAATCGCTCAGGGAACTTGTTTCCTGAGATATCGATTGGGTAATGCTTTCCAGGGTTCGAAAGTTGAAAACATCCAAATGTTTTCAAACATCCTACTGCCATGTTTCGGGATTCCCTGCCCCCGCATACTCATTTCTTACGATAGCTATCGCTTATTAAGAAAAATAAAAAGAGAGGGAAATTTTTGATTTCCCCTGAACTACTTTGTCAGTGTTATGTCAATCGTTGACACATTGAGCTCTATGTTGTTCTCTCCTGTGATCTTCTCCGTCCCTGTTTCTATGCTATGTTTCGCATCACTTACGAACCTGTTCCTGACGACTTCCAGAACGTCAACCGCCCTGGAGATTGATCTCCCTCGCGCTTTTATGTGCACTTCTTTTGTCCCCTCGGAAAACTGCGTTATCACGGCAAGCACGTAGGACATTGTTGGTTTCTTTCCCACGAAGATCACGTTGTCGTCCGCTTTTATCCTTGTCTTTCCAGATTCCGTTTTTTTATCTTCTGCCATACTAAGCACCTCCTAGTTCAAATTGCCAGCCTGTTAATCTAGACTTACTGGTTTTATACGATTGGTTGTTATATTTAAATAATTAAACACTTGCTTTTAAATTTTTATCCTCATGTGATCCGGGTCAGGTATTCGAAACTCACCGGCTCGAACGAGACCCCGGTCCCGTTGAAAACCGGGAAAGTTCTCGTTATGTCCTTTATGGAGATCTTGAGGATGAATTCATCGAAAACCTCCACGTCTATGACAAAACCGGACAGCTTCTCCTTGTGTTTAATTTTGTCCCCCGGTATGTAATCCGTGTATTTCAGATTCTCCACATCATTGAACGTTTGTTTTGCGATTTCGTACAGGTCCAGGTACCTTATTGGGTATTCCTTGCTCATGTCAGGCGAGATTCGCATGTTTATCCTTTCCATGATTTTCTTGTCCTCTTCCGTGACGGATATGTAATCGGAACTTTTCAGAATTATGTTCAAGAAACCGTAATCTTTCCTTTCGAAGGTTATATCGCTCTCTTCATAAACCGGGAGTTTTACGTACTCCTCCATGAAGTTGTAATCCTTGCTCGTGTACTCCCCCATCTTGTTTTTTATCGCCTTTTTCAATTCTTCCAGAACTTTCTGTTCACTGGGTATTGTTTGCCAGAAAACCATATCCTTTATCCGGTCTTCGCACCCGAAAAAGAATTTGCTGCAATCGCCCCATTTCGAAACGAAAACCCCCTCAAGTTTTTCCAGGGTTTCGCTGTTCAGAACCCCGGTTTCTTCCAGGCCGTAATCTTTCTGGAAACCTCTCAAACCTTTATCCGTAACCTCCCCGAAGTCGCAGTCTATCTGTTTTACGTTACCCCTGCCCATGTCCCTGAGATAGTAGTAGATTTCCCCGGTGTCCTGGCTTCTCAGCCTCGAAAGTATGCACTGGAGAAGACCGACAGGATACGTGTTATAAAATTCCTCACCCATTTTCGGTCCGACGTATAAACTTTCACCCCATCTATCAGTAGCCCCTTCCCGGCAGCCTTCGTATTTCTTCATGTGTTCCAAGCATAAGGGGAGCAGTTCGTTCGTCATGGTCTGCACCGGAGGCGAGATGTCGTAATAGCCCCCGTATCTGGAGTTGTTGTAGACGGACTGGTAGACCGAGAAATCGAGCGATGATTCAACGTAAAGTTTCGCCGTTTTCAGGGCGTTCAAGAGGACGTACGTGTTTTTGGTTTCCTCCATCTCCACTTTTTTGCCTGCCCCGAAAATGTCGAACAAAAGCGTGGCTAAGATTATAACCATGATTATCAATGTCATCGCAAGGTATATCTGTGGAGCCATTCCCTTTTTCATATCACCATCTCTATCTTTCCCTTCTCCCCGTTTGGCAACGGGATTTCAGCGTACGCGCCTTCCACCGGTATCACCGCGTAAGGGTATTCCTCCAAAAAGGCACCCATTACGTTTATGACCTTATCAGTCCAGTCAGGATCGGTCGCGTATCCAGCCCTTCCCATCTCCCTTATCACCCTTTCAGGATCATTCCTGTACCTGCCGATTTTTTCATACCTGCTGGTTCCCATTAAATCCACGAAATCGTTAACGGAATCGCACTTGGTTATGTAGCTGTTGAATTCCTCCACCACGTAATAGCATTCCTCTCCTTCCCCGCACGGATTGTCGCATTCCCCCAGACTGTCTGGCGGCTCCGCTTTCAGGCATTCCCACGTCTTCCACCGGCAGGTTCCCAATGTCCCTTCGGACGTTCTGGTCGGTTTGTATCCAAAAAGGTTGTTGGAGAGCGTATTAGGCGGGTTGTTGTATGGGGAAGACGTGGGGCAATAGCTGTTTGCGAGACCTGATTTCCCCCACTCGCTTTCAAGGGCAGCCACGGATATTATAACGAGCGAGGGGACGCCGGTTCTCTCGGAAGCTTCGACAATGCATTCTCCCATTCCTTCCAGGGATGAATTGCGTGAATGGAAGAACTTGTCTATTATGTCCTTTGTGACAGCGCTCCTGACTGAACCTTTTACAACTCCCATCCCGAAACCCTTAACAAGTTTCGAACCATTCCACACGTTGAGATAATAATCATCCACGTCCTTTGAGGAAGCCAGAGAATCAAGGGAATCCTCCAGATGCTCATCAAAATCCTTAGGCATGTTCTCCGCGACCGATGACCCCAGAATCACCATGTTATTTATATAATCTTTCTCTCCCGAGAGAATCGTGTACAACTCGGTTCCCTTGTCATTAAGCTCGATGAAGATGTCTATTTCCCCCTTTATGTTCAGAAGCTCGTTGAGATGTGTGAGTTTTAACAGGAAGAGCAGCAGAAAGAACACCACCCATATCAATATGAGGAACAAGAGTCCTACAGTAGCCTTCTTATATCTCGACATGTAATTTACCTCCGTGAATTTCTCTCCCAAAGTACGTTATGCAAATTTTCTTGCCAAAAGACCCACCGCAAACGCTTGGGTCGCTAGCAAGCCCGAACTTGCCTATTATCTCGCCGACAGTTATGTCCTTGTAGACGTTAACGATTATGGTTGATTTCTGAGAACCCGTGGGAAGATTTTCCATCTCCTCCTCCAAGCCCCTGAGATCCCCCTCATTCTCTATCTTGGTCTGCGTCAACCCCGAAAGCTCCCCACTATAACGCTCTATTGGGTATACGTCGAGCTTAAGATCATCCCCCTTCACCCCCGCGTCATGAATCTTTGAATATATCAGAACGTATTTCCCGCCGTTCTTGAAGATGGCATCATCCCCGGTCAAACTGGTAACACTCTCGTACATTATGGGGATGAATATCGAATGTTTAGGTCTCGATATTTCCCTCTGTTTTTTCCAGAAAATGAATTTCTTGTCCTTCACCCAACCCCTGAATTTATCGAAGAACTTTTCCAAGGCCGGCCCGAACGGCCTGTCGAATTCCCACTTTTTGCCGGTCTCCATATCAGTAACCTCTGCGTGTATCGGGGGGTAAGGGATGTTGCAAAAATCCTCCTCCCCCACGAACTCCCCCTCTTTGCTGTCCAAAAATTCAGAGGTCACGTAGTTCTCCTCACTCAAAGACAGGAAACAGGACTCAACCGCGTAAGCCGCCTGCAGGGATTCGAAGTTTTCCATCGGTGTTTCAACACCTCCCGTGGTGGAGATGAAATTCGCCCTCAGGAAAAACACGATTCCGATAACCCCTGCTATGAATACCCATGTTGCGAATATGTCAATCATGTCACCTTTCATGCAGACCACGCACTTTTGCAATAATCTATGCTGTAACAGGTTGTCTGGGTTTTCAGACACTCCCCGAAACATTTGTAAAGCCTCATCACTCTTTCCACGTAGGGTATGGTTTCATCTGATGCCGTGCAAAATTCTTTCCCTTTCCCCAAGTATGGTTTTACCTTTTCCCAGCAGTTCTCTTTGTCCTTGCAGTATTTTTCAACAGCCTTCGCTATCCCGCCGCAGTTGTAATTGGCAACGGTGAGCTCTTTCTGATCATCATAACCTTCGTAATACTCGAGCAAATCCGAGAGCAGCAATACGCCTCCCATCACGTTCTGTTCAGGGTTTTCCAGGTTTATTTTGACGTTGTGTTTCCCTTCCAGATCCCTTGCGGTGGAAGGCGTCACCTGCATCAGCCCGAAAGCTATGGGATTCCCATACCTGTCCAGGGAATGCTTCACGTATCCGTATCTGTCGCAGTGTTCCATGTAGCTTTCCGTAGACATGACGGCCAGAACCAGAGGTTTCTCCACCTTGTATTTTGTGGAATACTCTCTCACATATCTTTCTATCTCATCCCTTTTCGGTTCCTCGCAGAACGTGAACCCTGATTCCTCTACGGTTTTGAAGCCCTCCAGTTTCACCGCCTCCCCCGGCTTTTTCGTGAACATGACGAAAGTTATCTTCTCGGTTTCAAGGCACGGTCCTGACTTGTCGCATTCTATATGTAGGTTTCCGATAAAGGAAACGTCTTCGCTTTCAGCCAGAAGCTCCCCGTTTTTACCGTAAAGGAAGACCCTCAGATAGTAATTGTTCACGGGTTTTGTTTTCCAGAATCTCTTGAATCCGGAATATTTTCCTATCTGTATCGTATACGTTTCATTCAGGTTTTTCTCCATGCTCCCCGCATCGACAGATGAGAGGGAGGCGAGGTAGAAGGTGAGGGTGTGAGCGGTTAACGAAGCCCTTGCTTTCGGGGTATTCGCAAGGGTGGGGTTCACATAAAGGTAAATAATAGTCAATGATGTTATCGCAATCAACATAGCCCCTAAGAAAATGAACGCCTTCTGCTGCACACTTGGAACGAATTCTTGGCCCTTCATCCTCATTCTCGTTATTTACATTTACCTTCTTCAACATGAATTTGCATTTCATTTCTTGTTTTTATAATCTTAGGTTTCACACAATACTCTTTAATTTTGTTTCTGTCCCCTTCCAAAACAAGCGCCCACCCATAGTAGTCTATTTTCAAGTCTGGCGATCCCCTGACCGTTATGTGGAAAGAGCTCTCGAAATCCTTCGGATAGCAAATATCGGTCAAGGACATCTTCACCGCGTCTGATTTCGCCTTGTTTGGTCTGAACGTTACCAGTTTCCATAAAACCGACCCTATAGATGGCTTTTCTTTCTGGTCTATACTTATGGTTATGAACGTATTGCCTTCAAGATTTTTGCATATATAGCACGCAGCACTGCTGGTTTCTCCACACTTGTTGTCGTACCCCTTTATGAACTCTATCCTGTCTATGTAATGGGGAAGAGTCAAGGTCACACTATCCCCATCATATTTCTGTATATTCTGCACTTTTTTTATGAGGTTTCCCCATTCCTGCAGCCCTATAGACCCGAGAACTATGGGAAGGGAAAATATAAGTATGGCAAGCGCAAGTACGATAAACATCACGAGAACGAATTCCACGCTTATAACAGCCCTCATTTTTATTAATTAATTTGGGATTAATTTAAACTTATTTCGGAGCGAAACCCTCGAAAAAACCCATAAAAACATCCGGGTCTACGCTAAAATAAATAATCGCAAAAATTATGACGATCGTGATTCCTACTATGAAGAAAACTATGGGGTTTCCTATGAAACTCATTATGCTTCCTTTCATGTCCATTCAACTTATCGGCTTAAACATTCCGAATACAAAGGCAAACGTCAAGGCTGTTATTAAAACTGCTAATATCAGACCAACCATGACTTGTGCCGAAATGAGACCCTTTCTTTCCATTTTACCACCTTCAAGGCTTCATCAGAGGTATGTATCTGTTCATAACCATGAGTATGAAGAGCATTATCAAAATCCCCATCAATATCCAAACTGTTATACTGCTCATCCCCTTTCTCATACCACCCCTCATCCTATACCCACCATATTACTGAAAAAATCATAAACCGTTTCCGCGATGTTCATGGACCTCCCGGTCCAGGTCTGGATGAAAACTACTATGACTACGGTCGCTATTGTAAGAAGAGCGAGTACGACCAGAGTTTTCATCGCGAATTCCATGATATATTTTTGTTTTTCCCTGCTTAAAAGACTTATCTTGATTTGAAATTTAACAATTTAAGTGGAAAGTAACAATTATTAAACGATGAGGAAAAAGGGGTTCTACAAGGAAACAACGTACCAGTTAATTTTAATTTTCATAACCCTCGTTTTCTTAGGCATACTCGTGGGCAGCATATTTTCAGGACTTAACCTCCAAAACGCACTATGCAAGGCCATTCCGTGGCTCTGCGGCGAGCGGCAGGACGTGAATTACGAGATCTCCCTCAAATCCACCCAGAATGCTATCTGTGGCGTTGGCTCTGCTTTTCTCAAAAGGCAATGGGACGGAGGACTAGACTGCAACTGGGGCGAACCTGAAACAGGCGAACCGTTCGCCGAGGGAGGTGGAGCAGGCGGGGGAGGCAGCAGCGGAACCGCAGACATAACCGCATTTGCCGCTTCAGATGAAGAGGAAATAGACATAACCGAGGCCCGTAAACTCCCGTCCAGTGTAAACTGTGGTAAAAACGATATAGGCGAATATGTCTGCACAGTATATAACTTCATCATGCCGCAGGAAGCCACTGACTGGGAGGAATGGATAGCATTCTGGGGCGACCCGCATTACCTGGTTTACTGGAGTGCATTCCCGGAAGAGGAGGATACGTGGAACTTCGAAGTTAAAATATGGCATCATATCGTAGTAGGATTAATTGCGCTCGTACCCCCGGGGAAGGGAGCAGCACTTGGCTTCAAAACAATTTCAACCATATTCAAGGGTCCTGGGAAGAACTTATTAACAAAGGAAGCCGCAGAATTAGCGGTCAGGGAAGGTTCAGAAACGGCCATTAAAAACGCCGCGTTCAGTGCGTTTGCCAGAAGGAAAATCAGTGCTGAAACAAAAGAACTTATTGTTGATAGCGCTCTTGCCGCAAAAGCTGCTCTAGAGGCAGGTGAGGAAATAACTAAAGAAGAAGCAGAACTTTTGATAAAAAAAGGATTTTCAAAATTACCAAAGAAGGAATTGAAAATGTTTCTAGAAGAGCTTGGAGAGAAAAGAGGAACGGCATGGGCCCTGAAGGAACTGATGAAAAGAGACCTCATGAAAATGTTGTTTTCCAGAATTGAAAAAGTTACAACGAAGAAGGGACTGTGGAGCAAAGTCAAGGCTGCTGGCCTGCAAACCGTGATTCTTGGAGGCAAAGTAGCTGGAGAAGAAGCTGCTCTTTACGCCTTGGCGGACAGCATGATGGAGAAGTATGATCCAGTAGGGAACGCGATTGCCATTAAAAATCCGGGTAACGAGAGTGAAGACTTGGAGGAATTCAGGCTCCCGGAAAGTATGGAAGGAAAGCCGGTTATGATGTCATGGAGGGCTGATAGTTACGAACTCAAACATGCCCATTTCGCTTCTCCGTGCTATATAAAAGAATTCCAAGTTAAAAAGGTGGATGAAATCAAATGCGATCAATATATACACAACAGAACAGGCAAGGAGACGACATGCAATAATAAAAAGGCCGAAATTTCTGGTCATGACGCCCCTCTTATCTGCGGTAGACTAGAAGACAATATTGGTGCGGTGGAGGATGCATGGTCAGGAATGTACCAAAAGATAAAAGGCTTCATTGAAATGAATGACAAAGAGCTTTTCGAAATAGAAAATTCAAAAGACAAAGAATGGGAACTCATGAAGATAAACATTCCATGGTTCCTGACAGGTGACAAATCCCCCAAATACGCTATAACCGATATAGAATTTATCCCTTCATCCTTCCATGCAATATACCCAGCAAGGACCGTAACTACAAAACACCCGAAAATAGACGATAAGTTGGATTTCTTGGATAGAAGAAATGTCCTGTATAAGAATGAATACAAAGCTAAAATAATAGAAGGCTCGAATAACATAGGACTTACTTCGATTAACCTTGGCGACAAAGATGAATATTTAATGGAAAGGGAAAAGGAATACCTTCTGCACATGATAAACATCGGGGAGGATGACGTGGTTTTGGATGTGTATGACATCTCAGAATGCACGAACTTAATCGATTTGTCTCCATATGATTATGAACAGTTCTCCTGTGAGGAAGTCAAAACCCTGAAACCTGATCTAACCATGAATCCTGTTTTCCCAACAGTCGAAGAAGAGAAAGCCGAGCAAATAGGAAGAATCAAATCTACTATAGAATATTTAATGTATAATGGCGGTGAATATACCCTAAAGATAACCGACGTAGCTGATGATATAGTGGTCGGTGACATTGATAATGCGAAGGCGATAAGAACTTTTGGAAATATTATAGTTGATATAAGGTGTGATGCAAAAGTCTCGCAACCTATTAAGGGCCTTGAACAAGGGAGATTACAGGAAGAATGTAAAATAGACAGCCCTGAATTGAATAAATATTTCAAATCAAAAATAATGTTCGAAAGGCATATTATGTTCAAACTAAATGAAGGAGATACGATATATGATATTACGTACCCGAGTATATATTTCGAACCAGAAGATGGCGTTTTTGTCTCATTCAACGATATGGATGAAAATGAGATATGGGAGGAAATTACCTTGTCCGTAAAAACTTCATTTTTGGATAAAATAAATCCTTTAAAATGGTTCAGCAGAAATGAAGATACCAAAGATAGCTTCGTGATGTCACTTTCAGGCATTAAGGACGGGGATTATGAAAAAATATTCATGACCAACTGCAAGGTGGACGGTGTGGTGATAAGTTTCGAAGAAAACAGTGTTATAAAGAATATGATAGATGTTGATGGATCTAATTATTGCGTCAGGGAGCTTACAAGTACATCGAGAATAGTAAGAAAAATCGGGATCTGGGTAGGAACTGCTTTGGGAGTAGCGGCTATGTTTGCTGGTGATGGTTTAACAGCGCCTCTTCTCTTCGGTGGAGCTATCGGTGTCGCCGGCGGACCATTACAGGCAGAATACGTCAAGAAGTGGCCGTGAAAAGAATTCGTATGGTATTATTTCCAAGAAACGGTCTCTTCGTAAACGGAGATTGCGCCACTTTTATTTTGGACAGCAAAAAAATATCTTTTAGTACCGTCTTCTATCCTTGCATATACTTTAAAGCCTGCTTCAAAATCAGGGAAAGCATCTTTTGTCGGATTTTTTACATCCGGTTCAATTATATGGTTCATCCTTTTTCTGCCGAACAAATCTAATCCCGTGAATTTTATTTTTTTGCCTTCCAGATTTAGATCGTATTTGACAAGAGCCCCGTAAACACTATTCCAGAAATCCGGTCCCCGGTCCGGGTTGTCCTTCTGGGTGTACTTGCCGACTTCGTAATATGAGCCGTAATCCTCTATGGGCAGAACCCCAGCATTCAAATCCTTAACCGCCTCTTGCCCGTAATTCCTTTTCACTACTTCTACTTTCTTATCCTGTGGGGCAAGCGCTGCCTGAACTTCTTCGGTGGAAACTTGATTATTATTTGTGAGTGCTTTGTAACCTAAAAAAGAAAGTACACTGGCAACACCCACACCAAGGCCTATTTTCAAACCTAGATGGTTTCTCCTCTCTTTCTTTTCTTGGATCGGGTATTTCCCTATTTCATGGGTTTTCGATATCGCCTCTGCCATTATCAAACACCTATAACGTTGTTATATTTGAATCTTGGCTCGGTGGGTTTAAAAACGTTCTGAAGCTGGAATCCGGCTGGAATTTATGGTGTTACCGGTGTTTTGCATACGCAGTTGCCGTAAACCGTTCTGCAACCAATAGAGACATCTTTGTATTTGGGATCTTCAAGACCAGGTGTTGTCCCCCAAGTTCCAGAAGCCTCTTCCGGGTGGAACATACAGAAACTGCTGCAGGCGTTCGCGCACATTCCCTGCTTGATCTGCTCGTCTGAATAGAAGCCGAAAATCCTCATGAAATTCTCTATCCCGCCGGTGAAAATCGTGATGACCACTACCCCTGCGATGAGTATCACGATGGCAACGACGATGAGCTCAAGAGATAGTCTCATGTTTTAAATAATGTATGATTTAGTATAAAAATCAAAAAATCAACAAGCCCATGTGCGATCTATGCAGCAACCGCTAAATGCTCCCATCGTGCTTAAACAAGTTGTCATCTGCCCGCCAACGTTCTCGTCCAGCTTCCAGTTGATGGGTTCCATTCCGGCCGCTTCGCAGGATAATCTGCCCGTGCTAGCACAGTAATTTCTGAAGTCTGTCATGGTTCCGAAACGGGGGATCACAGATCCGAAAATGGTCAGCACAACCAGCGCCACCACAAGAATAACGATCGCTACCACAACAAGCTCAAGAGACATCCTCATATTGATATTATTGGTTCAAATCCTTTATAAACTTTGTTTTTTGTTTCGGTACACGGCAACTTTAATAATTTTGAAACCAAATAATATATCAAAAACGGATGGTGATTTCAATTCCCAAGAAACTCATTGAAGCCGCGCTCTTCATGGCCTCCAGGTCGATGAGCACGGAGGAGATCTCGAAAATAACGGGCTTCCCGGCGGATCGGGTGAAGCAGAGATTGGAAGAACTTCGAAAGGAATACGAAGGGAAAGGGATCGAGATCGTTCGGAACCCGGAAGGCTGGGGGATGCGGGTGAAAACAGATCTCCTCCCGAAGGTCGCCCACTTAACGCCTTATTCTGATCTTAAAGACGGGCACAAGCGCACGCTAGCGCTAATCGCTTATAAAGAGCCGATTAAACAAAGCGAAATCATTCGAATACAGGGGAACAAGGCGTATTCGTACATAAAGCTTTTGACCAGGAAAGGGCTGATCAAATCCGAAAAGGAAGGGAGAACGCGGATCCTGATGTTAACGAAGGAGTTCGAGAGGTATTTCGGGGAGGAAAAGGAAAGGATAAAGGAGATGCTCGAGCAGGGACTGAAGGGAGCGGAGGAGACGAAAGAAGAAAAGGAAACGCAGGAAATAGGAGAGCAAACGAAGGAAACGGAAGGAGAAGAGGAAAAGACTGATTCTGATATGACCGAAATCATCCCCTTTGATAAAGGTTAACCAATATAAGAAACCTCGCCTAAGATTTAGTTATGAGGGGTTGGGTTTTCATTCTATTATTCGTAGTCCTAATGATTTCCCCGGTCCTGGCGAGCGCTCAATGCGATCCCCCCGTAACAGGGGACTGGTTCGTGAACGAGACCGAATCATGTTCAGGCACGACGATTGTTCTGGACGGAAGCCTGCTGGTAAACGAATCCGGAGAGCTCACGCTCCAAAACTCCGTGCTCAAGTTAAATTCGAGTTATGACGGGGAGTTCGGAATAGAGGTGAACGGGTCGCTCTCCGTTTTAAGTTCGAGGATAGAGACCAACGCGATCGAGGCGTACACGTTCTTTTCAAACCCCGGGGCGAAGCTCGAAATCAAGGATTCGCGTATTTACGACTGCGGGTACTTAACCTCGGATGCCAGGAAGATGGGGGTTTACATTGGATCGGACGGAGCTAACGTCACCAACACCACGTTTTCCATGAACCGCATAGCCCTTCTGGTCTTTTCGGACAACAACAACATCTCGAATAATCGCATTCTTTATAACTATGGTGGCTTGGTTTCTAACGGTTCAGGCAATTTAATAGCGAGGAACATAATAAAGGGAAACACCGAAGGCGGCATATCCACGATTGTAGGAGAGAACGTGTTCTTCGAACACAACGTGATAGAGGACAACACGGGTTCTGGCTTTCCGGAAATGATGTTAAACGATTCCGTGATAAACAACAACACGTTTGTGAACAACACCGAAGGGGGATTCGGGGTTATGGGGAATAACAACAACATCACGAACAACATTATAAATTCAAATGGAGGCCTAATTTCCGGTTTTGTATTGACAAATTCCCAGAACACCCGCGTCGAGGGAAACACAATGCTCGAAAACTTCATCGGCCTTTACCTGCAGTTTACAAGGGACACCCTCGTCAAAGACAACCTCTGCAACATGAGCGAAAAATACGACGTATTCATGCTCTCTACCGAAAGCACCACATTCGAAAATACGGACTACACGACCCTTATTAAAAAATGGATTCTTGACGTAACGGTTGTCGATATGAACGGGAGTTCAGTTGAAAACGCGAATGTCGTGATCAAGGACAATTTCACAATAACCGCTTTCTCCGGGAATACGAATCTCGATGGAGAGGTTGTAACGATTCTGGATGAAAAGACTGAAAATGAATCCGGGAATTTCTCTTTCAACCCCTATTCGATAAACGTGACGAAACCCGGCTACTTCGGAAATTTCAGGGAGTTCAACGTTACGAGCAACCTGTCGCTGCAAATAACCCTGAATTCAACGGGGGAGGAACCTCCGCCTGTTGAGGAGAATTTCACGGTCACGATCGTTTCACCAACAAACTCCACGTACATAAAAAATGATCTCACGGTGAACGGAACGCTCAAGCTGGAGGTGACGAGCGGAAAGGACATGACTTCTTGCGATTATTCCGTGAACAACACAACTAACGTGCTTTACGGGGTAACACCCAAACTGCTCAGGGCTTACCTGAACGTGAGCGGTATGGAAGGTCCTTACGAACTGTCGATCGAGTGCGTTTCTTTCGAAAACATCACGAATTCCTCCAGCGTTCACTTCACCATTTACCCGACTAGGGAGTGCATAAGCCATGATGACTGCGGGAGCGAGCAGATATGCGCGAATTACCACTGCGTTGACCTCGACTGCGACTGCGGTTACGCCGAGGATCACGAATGCGTTCCTTACGAATGTTGCGGAGACGACGATTGCGATGAGGACGATTTTTGCGATACGGAAACTAACATGTGCGAGGATGTCCCTTGTCCTTGCTCGGAAAAAATAATCGGCCACGAATGCCAGATGGAGGTTGGATACTGCTGCAGCGGTTTCCAGTGCGATGATAACGAGGAATGCATCAACCACGAATGCGTTGAAAGAACGTTGTCTTTGGATATCTCTGGAGAACTCGTTCTCGGTCAGAACATATCAATACTTGTTTTGGACCAGAACGGAGACCTTGTTGGCAACGTCAAGATCAAGGTGAGCTACTCGGAGACGGATCCGCCGATTTTGGAAGAGTATTACACAAACAGTGAAGGGATTGTGGAAATCCCGATAAAATACTGGGGAAGGGTTAATTTCAATGCCGACAAGGGAGGGTATGTCGCCACCTCGGCATCAGGCGAGGTTCCAGCGCCTTTTGACTGGCTTTTCCTGGTGCAGATAATAGTCCTCATAGGATGTGTTGCAGGTATCGTGATAGTAGGTCTCAAATTCCTGAAAGGCGGCAAGATAGGACTAGGCGGAGGTCCTCTCAAGCTCGAGAAGACCGTAAGCGGTAGCCGCGTTATGCTCAAGATCAAGAACAAAACGGGAAAGAAAATGCAGAACATCACGATTCGCGATTATGTTCCCAGGAGGGCATTCATCCGCTGCGGGCTCAATCCTAAAATCGAACCTTTTGACCGTGCGAGGGATCTCCTTACATGGGAGATTTTGAAGCTCGATCCGAAAGAGGAAGTCACGATAGAATACGAAACGAGGCAGGCGACCAAGGGATTTTTCGTGAAGTTCCATGGGAAGGAATACAAGGGTTAAAAAGAGAGCTGCTTCT
>CBEVTC010000008.1:0-27419 GCA_965552715.1 uncultured archaeon
ACTTATAAGATAACATGCCTTGCGGAAGAGAGAGAAAAAGGAAAAAAATGAAGAAGCACAAGCTCAAGAAGAGAAGAAAGAAGATGAGGCACAGGAAGAAGAAATAGATAAAATAACTACTTTTAGGAGGTAAAAATATATTTAAATACTTAAAATAAGACTTAAAGGATGATCTATATAATTAGCTTCCAGAAAGGGTATGGTAAAGATCTAGATATCGGAAGACTGGGCATAGAAGAGGCAGCCTTTTATGGTCCAGATAAATACTGGTCCTTGAAGGTGTTGAAAGAAAAATTCGATATAAACTTCAAAAAAGAAGATGAATTATCGGAATTATCCTTATCCCGAGAAGAAAAAGGGAAAACACCACTTCTGGATTTTTCGCTTTACGAACCTAAAAATAGAAAAGAAGAATTCAGACTAAAAAATATTTTCAGAAACGTTACGAAAAAAGTCATTCAGAAATTGAACAATTTCGTTTCAGTGTACGAGTGCAAAGAGTGCGGGCACCCGTCAGAGTTAATTGTCACAAACACAGAGGAACACGGGAACGGAACAACTTATCATTTTGATCAGACAGACTACTATTGCGATGGATGCACCGGAGAGAAATTTTTGAAAAGAAGAACTCCAAATATCCATATCGCGGAAATAGCTTTTGATTCAACATTCGCCTTCCCGGAAGATGTACAATATACAGCCTACAGAATCTTACGCGGAGCCACAGGCTTTGATTCTGAAAAAATGGGGAATACCAAAGAAGAGAGAAGAAAATACTGTCAAGATATCGTGAACAATCTTACAGTAAGGACAGGACCACAAAAATTTCTCATCAGTCCTTATGAATTAGGACCAGGTAAAGTCCCGCCTATTAGATCTCATAGAAGGAAGAGAAAAATTCAAGAGGCTCCTAAAGAGCAAGCTAGTCTCTTCAATTAAACCTTTAAAAATCCCTAGCGTCAAACTTTATTAAATGAAAGAGTTTAGCGAGTTGAACGTTTCAAGGATTTCTCTGGGAATCCATGTTGTCATGGGGGCGGTGGCAGGATACCTTTCCATGTTCATGGGGATGGCGCTTTACTCTCTGGGTCTCGCCATCCTGATACTCATAATCACAGGATACTCAACTGAATTGATTTTGAAGAAGAAGGGAATAAAGTGGTGGATGAGCAACGGAGGCGTGCTCTACATCCTTGTCTGGCTTGTGGCGTGGATTTTCTTTTTTAATATGGTGTGATTCGAATATGCTGGGTCTAGGGAAGAGGGAAACTCAATTTTACCTGTTTGCTGGCAAGGGAGGCGTTGGGAAGACGAGCATAGCGGCGGCGACAGCCCTCCATTTCGCGAACAGGGGGAAGAAAACCCTGATCATTTCAACGGACCCCGCTCACTCCTTGTCGGATTCTTTCGAAACGAAGATAGGGGGTGAAATCCAGAAGCTACGGAAAAACCTGTTCGCTGTTGAGATCGATCCCAAGAAGGCGATGTCCGAATACAAGGAGAAGATCATGCCGCAGATAGAGAAGATGGATTTCCTGAAGGGACTTGGTCTGGAGGACACGTTCGATTTCGCTGGGAACACGCCAGGAATCGATGAGATGGCTGCTTTCGACAAGTTCTTGCAGTACATGCAATCGAAGGATTATGATATTATTATTTTCGATACGGCTCCGACAGGCCACACCCTTCGCTTTCTCTCGCTTCCCGACGTCCTCGATTCCTGGGTGGGGAAGATGATCAACATACGATTGAAATTCTCAGGGTTTATCAACACCTTCAAGAAACTCATCCCATTTGGCGAGCCAAAGGAGGATGAAAAGAAGCTCGGGACAGAGCAGCTCGAGGTGATAAAGGAGAGGATAGAGCAGGCGAGGAAGATTCTGAGCGACAAGGAGAAAACGCATTTCAACCTCGTCCTCATCCCGGAGGCGATGAGCATATACGAGTCCGAACGTTCGGTGAACATTCTGAAAGAATACGGAATACCGATAGAAACGGTCGTTGTGAACCAGCTGATACCAGAAAACAGGAAATGCCCGTTCTGCACGGAGAAGCGAAAGCTCCAGCAAGAAAGGGCGAAAGAAATACGGAAGAAGTTCAAGGATTACAAACTCATGCAGATCCCACTCCACAAGGAGGAGGTCAAGGGATTCGGGATGCTTGAGAAGGTCGGGAAAGAATTATATTCTTGAATATGTTACGTCCCTTCTTTCCAGGTTGATAAATACTTCTCCTGCTCATCCGTGAGTTTGTCGATCCTGATGCCCATCGATTCGAGTTTCAACCTCGCTATCTCGGAATCTATCTCATCGGGAAGCTTGTATACCTCGGGTTTGAACTTTCCTCTGTTCTTGAGAATATATAATGCTGCCAGCGCTTGGTTCGCGAAGGACATGTCCATCACTTCGCTCGGGTGGCCTTCTGCAGCAGCGAGATTCACGAGCCTCCCTTCAGCAAGAAGGTATATCTTTCTCCCGTCCCTGAGCGTGTATTCTTCAACATTATCTCTTATTTTTTTCTTAGACTTTGACATGTCTTCGAGTTCTGGTATGTTTATCTCCACATCAAAGTGGCCTGAGTTCGCTATTATCGCTCCCGTTTTCATGGAGGCCATGTGTTTTCTGTTTACCACATTCTTGTCGCCTGTTGCCGAAACGAAGATGTCACCGATTCTCGATGCCTCGGACATCGGCATCACGGAAAAACCATCCATGACAGCTTCCAGCGCTTTCAGCGGGCTAATCTCTGTCACGATCACGTTCGCTCCCATACCCCTCGCACGCATCGCTATTCCCCTCGCGCACCACCCGTAACCGACAACCACGAAGTTCTTTCCGGCTATGAGGACGGACGTGGATCTCAGAATCCCGTCAATCGTTGACTGCCCTGTTCCATAGCGATTGTCGAACAGGTATTTCGTGTACGCGTCATTCACCGCTATTACGGGGTATTTCAGGGCGGAATCCTTCTCCATCGCCCTGAAGCGGACCACGCCTGTCGTGGTTTCCTCGGTCCCTGCAATTATTTTCTCCAGAAGATCTTCCCTTCTTTCATGGATTCTCGTGACCAGATCCCCGCCGTCGTCCATCGTTATGTCGGGGTTGAAATCAAGCACGCTGTCAATGCACCAGTAGTAATCCTCGGTCTTCACGCCCCTCCAGGCGAAGACATTTATACCTTCTTTAACGAGCGTAGCTGCAACGTCGTCTTGGGTGCTCAAGGGATTCGAACCGCACAGAGCGACCTTCGCCCCGCCCGCTTTCAAGGTTTTCATGAGGACCGCGGTCTCCTTCGTCACATGCAGGCAGCACGCAATAGATACTCCCTTCAGGGGTTTTCCCTTTTCAAAACGCTTTTTTATGTTCATGAGGACAGGCATGTGATCTTCTGCCCAGCGGATTTTCATCGCGCCTTCCTTCGCAAGCTTCATATCCTTTACCTTACTCATGACCAGTCACCTCTGAAAATGAATTTTTACATTTTAGTTTGGTAATATAAATATATAACTATGTTGAGGCAAACGAAGGAAATGCTCGAGGCGTTGAAAAAGCCGGAAGCCTACGATTCGCCGGTCAAGGAGATTCGGTTAATACAGACGCACATATCCTGGGTCTTCCTGACAGGTGATTTCGTTTACAAAATAAAGAAGCCCGTGGATTTCGGATTCCTCGACTTTACCATGCTTGAAAAGCGAATGAAGTTCTGCAAGAGGGAGCTTGAGATAAACCAGATGTTTTCCCCTGAAATATATATCGACGTGCTCCCCGTCAATAAGTTCGATCACATGATCAAGATAAACGGGCCCGGGGAGACGATCGATTACGCGATCAAGATGAAACAGCTTCCCCAGGAAAACCTCATGGACAGGCTGCTGGATAAAAACCTGATTGAAACCAAAACAATCGACAAGATCGTTGATATCCTAATGGATTTCTATTCAAAAACCCAGACTCACTCAGACCCCTATTCCATGGGTTCCATCGAAACCGTGAAATTCAACTGGAGGGAGAATTTCAAGCAGGTTCGCCCTTCTCTAGGCAAAACCATTAACCATGAAGCTTTCGAAACCATCGAAAGAAAGGTTTCGGAATTCATGGAAAAAAACCGCGAGCTTTTCAGTAAACGCCTTCGCGAAGGGAAGATAAAGTGGTGCCATGGGGATTTGCATTCCGGGAACATATTCGTTGTGGACGATAAGATATACATATTCGACGCGATCGAGTTCAACGAGCGCTTCGCCTGTTCGGACGTGGTGAGCGACATCGCCTTCCTCTCGATGGACCTAGATTTCCGCCACAAGAAATTCCTTTCGGACTATTTCATCAAGAAATACATTGAGAAGAGCGGGGACAGCGAGATCCTAAAACTCCTCGACTTCTACAAGTGTTATCGAGCGTACGTTAGGGGGAAGGTTCTTGGATTCCGGATAGATGACCCGAACATCCCTGATTCCGAAAAGAAAGAAGCGATGGACACGGCAAAAATCTACTTCCAGCTCGCCCTCGAGTACGCGAAGAATTTCTAGGTTTTCTTTTTCTTCCTGAACATCCCGTTCACGGACTCCTCTCCGTAGAGCGTCTGCTCATAGAGTTCAGGGTATTTCTCGAGGATTTCGAGTCCGTTGAGAGTCGGGTCGCTCATCTCCCAGACGTACGAGTTCCTTTTCTTGTCAAAATTCTTCCTGATGAAGCCGGTCTTTTCCAGAATAACCATGTTGGGGACGAGCCTTTCAAGGTTTCTCGGGGATTTGTCCGCGACGTGATTTATGATCTCGTTCGTAGTCACGGGTCTGTTCTGTTTTTCCAGAATCTCCTTTAACAGATTGAAGGTTATTATCGGCATTCAGACCGCTCCGTTAAAAATTTATCTTTCTATTTAAAATTTTTAGACAACCTTGAAGTAGACCCTGCGGTTATTTTTTCCTTTGTTCTCCGCTTTGATGAACTCGATCTTCCCTATCTCTTTCGTTGACTTAACGTGCGTCCCACCGTCAGCCTGTACGTCAAAGCCATCAATCTCGACAATCCTGAGATCCTTCACGTTCGGGGGAAGAACATTCGCTAGCTTCGTTATATTTTCGATTTTAATAGCCTCTTCCCTCGGAAGGAAATATGTTTTGACATTGAGGTCTTTCTCCACGATCTCGTTCGCCTTTGCAAAATACTCCGACATCTTCTCCCTGTCGAAGTCCTCCAGGCTGAAGTCTATCCTCGATTTGTCGAGACCCAGTTGGTTCCCTGTTATGAACGTGCCTGAATCCCTGTGGAAAACCTCTGAAATTAGGTGAGCTGCCGTGTGCATCCGCATGAGTGCATAACGTCTCTCCCAGTCTATCACCCCCTTGATCACGTCTCCTTCCTTCAATCCTTCCCTTGAAACCTCGTGCGAGATATTCCCCGAGAACTTCCCAACATAAACGACCGGGTATTCAACATTGTCTTTAATCAGCTTCCCCGTGTCGTAAGGCTGTCCTCCGGAATCCGGGTAGAAAGCTGTTTTGTCAAGAACGATGAAGAACTTGTTCTCCCCGCCCTTGGTTACGCTCTCTACCTTCGCCTCGAATTCCTTCAGATACGAATCGTCCATGTAAAGCGCGTTCATGTTTGCACCATTCGAAAATAATAGCGGGAGGTGGAGTACCACCTCCCGAAGAAGGTTTTGAACCACCGACCTCTGGGTTATGGGCCCAGCGAGCACTCCAGGCTGCTCCATCCCGCTATATTGTAATGTATTAAGAAAAGGTTTTTATAAATAAACCTAGAATTTCTCCCAGCGTATCACTTCTTCCATCCGTTTCTTGTCGTGCGGTTCCGGGTTCTTTTCGAAATAACCGAGCGGAATAAAGCAGACTATCTCGTAGTCCTCAGAAACGTTGAGGAGATTCCTCGCTTGTTCAATGTCTTTCTTCAGGGCTGCGACGTAGCAAGATCCTACCCTCAGACTTTTCGCTGCCAACATGATGTTTTCCGATGCTAAACAACAATCCTCCACGCGCCTTTTCACGTCCTTCCTCCCGCAAACCACGATGCATGCGGCTGCGTCCTTTATGAAAGGACCCCAGGTAACGATTCCCGAGAGTTTGGAGAGATTCTCTTTCTCCGTGACCACGAGGAAGACCCAGTGCTGGATGTTTCTAGCGGAGGGAGCGAGCCTCGCGCAGTCTATTATCTCCTCTAGAATTCGCTTGTCTATAGGCTTGTCCGAAAAATTTCGTATGCTCCTCCTGTCCTTGATCATGTCGATGAACTCGTTCATCTCCTCTCCTTTTGCTCGAATTTATCATAGAAGTTCCCTAGCAAATATCCGAACACAAGGAAGAACACAACACTTAACGGGGTTAGGAGGATGTATCTGGTCTGGACCATGAATATCCCGCCTATCACGCCGGGGTAGGCGAGTTCTCCCAAACCGATTCCTATAAGAAGCAGGAAACATAGGAATATCCCTTTCCTTTTCGAATCTTTGCCAAGGAGTTCGTTGTACATCAAGGCAAATATGAAACACACGATTATCCCCGGTATGATTCCGCCGACAATCGAGCTAGGAACGGATGAGAACATCGAAATATCAACCAGCTGATCAATGCTCATAGGTATACTAGACTGGAGATCGGGTGGTATTGCACTTTGTATGAGCTCCTTTATCTGTTCCCTGAAAAAAACGAAAGACAAAACAACGACTGCTATGTTCAATACCCCGTATATCGCGCCTGCCACAGCTCCGGTCTTAAAAATCCTTCCCCAATCCATGAATATACTTGATTTCCGTATATTTATTGGTTCGCCCTCATAGAATAAAATATGAAGAGAAAGGGATTGTTTCCTTTGTGGTTCACCGCGATTTTAGGGTTTTTATTCCTCGTTATCGGAGCGTATTTAGCGATCGCAATGTCCGCGAATCCGGTAGCGTTCTGGTCAGGTATCGTTTTGATAATAATAGGAATCTTAATGATAATAATAGCGGTGGTTCTTCAGTAACTTTCTAGCTACGTTCTTATTATTCTTCCACTCGCGGGGCTAGAATGAACGAAAGGTTTATCTTGTCTATGTCCTTGAACACCATCCTCATGGGATAGTCGTTCGCGAATTCGAGCGCGACTTTGTCCGCGAACTTCGCCGCCTTTATTATCTTCTTCAGGTATTCGAGCGGGTAGCGAGACCTTATCGGTTCTGCTGCTTCGAGCTTGGCAAGGCCTTCCCCCCCTTTTTTCAGCTCGAGCTGCGAGGAGGAGATGTCACCCTTCGCCCAAAGCTTGAAGAGTTCGGGGTTCGTCTCAAAAACGACGGAATCATCAACTATGTCCGCGTCCGATATCCCCTCTTCCAGAATGTTCGAATCCAACTCGACCTTGCCCTTGAATTCGAGCTGGTCTAACGGGGGCTTCTCCGTGGAGATGTTCAACAGGGGGATCTCGAATTTCCTCGTTCCTTTCCCCTGCATTGTGAATTCCAGGACGTTGGATCCGTCCTCCTTGTTGAGTATGACCTTTTCCCCTGTTTTTATCCTCTTGACCACAGCCACGAGGTTCGCAAGGTTGAGACCGAGCAGGTTCTCCCCAGCGACCTTGAAATCATCAAACGCCGAAGCCAACAATTGGAAATCAACAACGGCTATCATGCTCCTGTCCGGAGAAAGGAGAGACAAACCGTTTGAATCAACCTTAAATACCCCCTCGTCTATGATCTCCGCTATTATGGGTATGGAATTCTTCAGCAAATCCGCGTTACTCAAAGTTATCTTGAACATCTAAACACCTCCTAGGATATACTTATTGGAACATTAGGATTTTAATATGTATCACTCCTTTTCGAGTTCGCTCACCTTTTTATAAAGTTCTAAATCCATGTCACTCATGTCCTGAAGGATCTCCCCCTGGATTTCAAATCCCTCTTCCGCAGGTATAACCCTTCCGAACACCCGGACCCTCTTGTTCACTTCAGTTTCGAAAGGTTCGGTGAAGACAACGTTTATCTTCCCCGTCCCGTCATCGAGAACGATCACGTTCTCTTTCTTGTCGATCACCATCCCCAGAAGACGAACACGTACGTCGTCCTTCCCGATTTCCGTTACCTTCTTTTCGTAGGCTGGCAGCCTTCTCGGGGAAACGAATCCTTCAAGAGTTTCTGGCATTATTGAAATATGTGAATAAAATTTATAAGCTTAAGTTTGACAGGCCGCAAAATACAATTTATATCCCCCAAAACAATAAAATTATATGAGAATTTCGGTTTTCATCTTACTTTTAACATCCCTCCTGTTAGCGTCGACAGGCAGTTCCCTGGAGAGCGGAACTATATTCTCTGTTCAACCGGGAACAGGATACAGATGTGTTTACGTAAGCCTGCCGCAGGACCTTGGCCTGAGCTACCTGAATGAGACAACAGAAACGATAATAGAGACGGATAAGGGGGAAAGCCCATGGGCTGACATGACGTACAGCAAGGTCGTTATGGAGCCGGGTGTTATAAACAAGAATCCGGTCTGCTTCTATTATTCCGAAGAAGAAGAGGGGAAATTTTCTTTCTACACTATAAGCCTGTCCTCTCGTGATCTCGGGGTCTCAAGCGCTATCTCGGGGGGGCTGTGCGTTTCGGATTACGAGGATGTTGATACAGGGGTGGAGGCAACGAATGAAACTGATATATGCGAGCTGCTTAACGAGAATTCCGACATAATAGACCTCAGCTTCAAGGAGGACGTTACGCAGGCGAAGCCGGGGGAGGTCGTGAAGAAAACGTTATACGTGACCTCGTACGCGAACCTCAGGATAAGGCTTTCAATCGCAACGAATCTCCAGAACGATTTCGGCAATCCCGTCGTGACGACTTCACCAACGAAACCAACCGCTGTGAAGACATTCGAAATCAACGCCCCGGAGGAGGAGGGGAATTTCGGGGTGATCGTACTCGCACAGGCGGAAGGCTGCGAGATACAGGCATGCAAAAAACAGAAACAGAGCGTGCTGTCGGTCACGACAAAGGGGAAGGAAGGGTTCACGTCTTCGGTTATACCAAAGAACATAAACCTAAAAGAAGCGAGGGAAACCACATTCAGGGTGGTAATTTCGAATTATGATGAACCGCAGGATTTCCTCATAGAGGCGAGTTCGGATCCAGACCTAACGATAGAGCCCGAATCAAAGACCGTTAGTGTTGGAAAGAATGATGAAAAAACGACGATTTTCAAAGCATTTCCCGAAGACGAGGATTTATACAGGATAGAATTCAAGATAACTTCTGGAAAATCCGAGAAGTTACTGGTTTCTTATCTCTCGATAGGCGAACTCCTTACCGATGGCCTGAGATATGCGAAAGCGATCGAAAGAACTTCGACTCCCGATGTGAGGGAGGAGATAAGGAGAGCGAGGGAAGAATACGAAGAAAGTTATAACCAATCGTCATACAGCGAGGGCATCAATGAGTATCAAGACTTCATTGATACGATTGATGAAATAAAGGAGACTTCTAAAATTGATGGTAACGGAAAAAAACAGGATGGAGAGCCCGGCGAAGAGGGATTCAACTGGTTATTCCTCGCGATACCCGTTATTATAATAGTGATCATTGTCCTGCTTTTTGTAGCCTACAAGAAATCGAAGGTCACGGATTCGGGATACCAGGGATACGGGTACCCCAGTATTTAACAAACATTTAAATATAATTGTTAAATTAATAGAAATTCAGAGACCGGGAGGTAAAAATGAAGGCAGTGTTTTTCATCCCCGCGGAAAATTTTTCCAAAGTGAAGAATGCGATTTACCAAGATGATATGGTTTCGAGGCAAAGCATCAATTTCAGGGAATCACGAGCGCTCGGGTTTGAAAAGGATGGATATTACCTGGAGATAGACGGCTCTGACGAGGCTGTAAAGCGTACGAAGGAAATACTCGGAGACATGGGGAAGGAAGTTGACGAGAAGAAAAGGGAAGAGATTCTGAAAAAGATCTCGGAACAGGAGGAATCCGCCGCGGAAGGATTCGGCTCGATTTTCGGTTAACTTCGGCAAGTGCGTCGGTAGTCTAGTCTGGTAGGACACAGGCTTGCCAAGCCTGTAACCCGGGTTCAAATGACCCTTTTACCAAAAAGCGTCAACGGAAAACCAACAGCTCGCTTGCAGGGTCTGAACATCCCGGCCGACGCATAAATACTTATTTATTATTAATATGCGAAATAATAAACATGAAACTTTTCAAGGACAAATCCAAAGAAATCAAGGAATTGCAACCGGGAGAACCAACGGAGGAAGAAAAAAAATTCGAACCTCCTGTCAAATTACCCGAGATAAAGAAGGCTCCACTGGCCGCGCCGAGGCCCCCGGCAGCGCCTGTTTCCAAATCACCGCCACTTTTCATAAAAGTTGACAAGTACAGGGATATTGTGGAGAACATTCGAAACCTCAAATCCTACATTCTTAACCTGAGGGACGCGATCGACGTCCTTGAGGATATGCAGAAAGAGATTTCTAACGGAATAAACGTTGCGCACAAAACCCTTGATGAACTTAACATAATAATCTCTAATCTTGATTCGTTTTTCCTAAGACCTCAGGGAATCGAACACGATCTGGAAGAGGATGAAATACCGGAACCCGGGAGAACGAGTCCGGGTGAAGTTGAGGGCAACATGAAGAATGTTTACACCAACCTCGAGAGATTGCGTGCCCAGCTAAGGGCAATACAATAAAATATATAATAACCTTGTTTTTCATATATTTCTAATATGCGGGGGTAGCCAAGTAAGCCTTTTTCAAGAAAAGGCTTAATCGAAAATGGAGCCGACGTCGTTCACGCTGTTCGCTCCTGGCTTCCGAATAAAAAAGGCTTTGGCAGTGGTCAAAGGCGATAGGCTCAAGACCTATTCACTTAGTGCGTTTCGCCTTTTGGCGAATCACGAGGAATGTGTTCCAGGGTTCGAATCCCTGCCCCCGCATATAACTCTGATTCTGGCTGCACACAAAATTTTTAAATACAGTATATATAGGATAAATCATGGCTGAGGAAAAGAAACTTATTGGGAAGGTAACGCATTACTTCACGGACATAGGGGTAGCTGTGATCGAGCTGGAAGACACCCTGAAGGTAGGAGACGAGATTTCGGTAGAGGGAGCGACAACGAACTTCACGCAGAAGATCGATTCAATGCAGATCGAGCACAAGAACGTGGAGGAAGCGAAGAAAGGTGACTCGATCGGGTTGAAGGTAACGGACAGGGTGAGGGAAGGAGACCAGGTTTTCAAGGTTTAACAGCGAAGCTTTTTAAACATATACTGATTTTAATAGTAAATATGCCGTACACCCTAGTAATTTCGGAAAAACCCAGTGCCTCCCAAAAAATAGCAGAAGCTTTGGCAGATGGTAAACTCGAAAAAGTGGGGAAGAAGGCCTATTATTTCAAGTTCAAACATTCCGGCAAGGATTTCGTCGTTGTCCCTGCTGTTGGGCATTTATTCGTTCTTGATCAAAAGGAAGCGAACACCAAATGGACGTATCCCGTTTTCGACCTCCACTGGAAACCCACCTTCGAAAACAAGAACAACCTCTGGGCGGAGAAGTATTACAAAAACATAGCCAAGCTGGCGAATGGTGCGGATGAGTTCATTTCAGCGTGCGACTACGATATTGAAGGTTCGACGATAGCTTACAACATACTGAGGTTCATTTGCGGGGCGAACGACGGGAAGAGGATGAAGTTCTCAACACTTACAAAAAACGATATTCTGGATGCGTACGCCAATGCTTCCCCGCATCTTGATTTCCCGCAGATAGAGGCGGGCTTGACGAGGCATACCCTCGACTTTTTATGGGGCATTAACCTTTCGAGAGCCCTCACGCTTGCGCTTGAAAAGGCGAAGGGTTACTGGACATTATCGATCGGAAGGGTTCAAGGACCCACGCTGAAAATCCTGAAGGAAAGGGAGAAGGAGATCGAGAGGTTCGTCCCTGAACTTTTTTGGATACTCGAACTTTATGGGCTAGTAAACAGGGAAAAGATAATAGCTATCCACGAAACTGACAAGTTCTGGGAGAAGAAGGATGCCGAAGGTATCCTTAGCAAATGCAAGGACAAAGAAGCGAAAGTTGACTCAGTCGAAAAACGAATGGTTGAGCAGCTCCAGCCTTTCCCATTCGATCTCACCACCCTGCAGAGGGAAGCGTTTCGGAACTTCGGTTATTCGCCGAAGATGACGCTTGACATCGCTCAGTCCCTTTACGAGCAGGCGTTGATTTCGTACCCGAGAACCTCCAGCCAGAAGCTTCCCCAAAAGCTCGGCTTGAAGAACATAATAGAAAAACTGTCAAAACATCGAACGTATTCAAATCTCTGCGGGAGGTTGCTCGATGGGGGGAAATTATTCCCGAAAGAAGGGAAAAAGGATGATCCGGCGCATCCGAGCATTTTCCCTACAGGACAGCTTGCGAAGAAGCTCAACCCCTACCAACATAAGGTCTACGATTTGATTGTTAGGAGATTCCTCTCCACGTTCGCAAATCCCGCTATCAGGGAACATATCACAGCGGTAATCGACGTTAACGGTGAAAAGTTCAAGGCATTCGGAATGAGAACGGTCAAACCCGAATGGATGGAGTTCTACGGGAGGTATGCGAAATTCAAGGAACATATTCTGCCCGAAATGGAGAAGGGACAAGCTGTCGAAAATCCTGAGGTTAAAATGGACGAGAAGGAGACATTCCCTCCAAACCGCTATTCTCAGGCATCGGTTCTCAAGGTCATGGAGGATAAAAACCTAGGGACGAAAGCCACCCGTGCCCAAATCCTCCACACGCTTTACGAAAGGGAGTACATAAGGGAAAAGTCAATAAGGGTCACGAGCTTGGGTTCAGCCGTTGTAGAAGCTTTGGAAAAACACTGCCCGGAGATAATATCAGAAGAGCTCACGAAAAATTTCGAGAATGAAATGGAGATGATACAGGAAGGGAAGAGCAAGAGGGAGGAGATAATAAAAGGAGCAAGAGAGGAGCTGGAAAAGATCCTCAATAAATTCAAGGAGCACGAAATGCACATAGGTTCTGAACTAAAGGAAGGTGTGAAAGAATTTCAGGAGATTTCGCATTACATCGGGGTATGCCCCGAATGCAGGGGTGAATTGCGAATCATCCGTTCGCACACGACACACAAACGTTTCGTGGGTTGCTCGGGCTACCCCAAATGCAAACACGGCTTCCCCTTACCGCAGAAAGGCAAGATAACGGTCTCGGATGAAAAATGCGAAAAGTGCGGTTTGAACATAGTCCAGGTCAAGCAGTTCAAGAGGAGACCGTGGAAGTTATGCGTGAAATGCGGGTTCGTTATCAGGAAGAAAAAGGGAGAAAATAAAAAAACCGCTAAAAAATCCTGAACCCGCTGGGTCTTATCCCCTCGTTCACTATATCGAACTTGACAGACTTCCCCTCAGGAAGCGAGCGGTGTTTCGCGATTGTCGCTTTTCTCTCGCCCATCCTGCCCGTGTGCTCGATAAAAATGATCGATTTCGACCAGTATTTGATCGAATCCCCTCCGATTATCTGGTTTTCCCCTGTCTCCCAGTTCTTGAAGGTGTGCGCGGTTATTATAACTGGGATTTTATTTTTTCTCGCGATGTTGGAAAGGATGGAAAGCTGAACCGAAAGCTCCTTGTTCGCCTCGAGCGTTTCCTTCGCGGGGTCGGCGCACTTCAGCCTGTAGAGAGCGACAGAGGAATCGAGTACGAGCATGTCGAAATCCTGGTTTTCCAGGTTATTTATCACCACCCCTTGTTCCTCAAAGGTTTTTGGCTCTATCAGAATTATATTTTTGAACACGTCCTCGTAATCCATGGATATTTGCTTGATTCGTTCGGGAGACAAACCTCCTTCAGTGTCTATGTAGACGACCTTCCCTCCTGACCTCACGCATTCGAGCGCCGCGAGTATGCATAGATTGGTCTTCCCCACTCCCGGAGGACCGTAGAAATTCGTTATCGCCCCCTTCTCGATCCCACCCGTGAGCGAATGGAAGGGTTCTGGAAGGAGAACCTTTTCGGAATTCATAGAAAATAATTGTTTGGTTATTTTAAATAAAAAACGCTGGGAGAGGGAAGCAACAAAAGGTTCAATGAGAATTATATTTAATCTTCCAAATATAAGACCATAATAGGTGGTATTTTGGTACTGAAGATTATCATCATAATAACATTGATTATTTTACTTACTGCCAATCATGCGAATGCCCAGCTTGCTGATTCTCCTTGGCCCACATTTAGAGGTAACTTGAAAAATACAGGATTAAGTCCTTATGACACAAGTCATACAGACGGAACTATTAAATGGATATTCAAGCCAAGCGATTACAATTTATTGTTTGAATCTTCCGCTACTATCGGTCCTGATGGAACCATATATGTGGGATCTCATGAGAATAAATTTTATGCAATAAACCCCGACGGGACTGAGAAGTGGATGTTTGATTCTGGAGAGCCAGTATTGATTGTGGGCGGGATGTCTGACGGTTATAAGAAAGGAATACAATCAAGTGCAGCAATAGCTGATGACGGGACTGTCTACATAAGATCCTTTAGTAATTTCCTATTTGCAATAAACCCCGACGGGACTGAGAAATGGAGATTCCCTGTCAGGGTATCAGCTGATACATGGTCATCCCCGACAATTGGACCTGACGGAACAATTTATGTGGGATCCGAGGGTGGTGAGGGAAGAAAAGGAAATATCCATGCCATTAATTCCGACGGGACTGAGAAATGGACTTTTAAAACAGATAGTGATGTTTTCCCTACAGTAGCAATAGCTGATGATGGTACTATTTATTCAGGTAGCGGTGGTGATGGTCATTTTCATGCACTTAATCCCTCTGGATCTCAAAAATGGAATTTTAGGACAGGGAGACACACAGAGTCCTCTGTTGCAATAGGGTCTGACGGAACACTATATTTTGGGAATTGGGACAATAAGGTATATGCTTTGGATCCCAATGGCAAGAAAAAATGGGAATATCTTACTGGAGGTGATGGAATAGTCGCATCCCCTGCTATTGCAGAAGACGGAACAATTTATATGAATGCTGATGATGGATATTTTTATGCGTTTAATCCTGACGGAACAGTGAAATGGAAATATGATACCGGAGAACCTGCAGAAACAAGTTCCTCTCCTAGTATTGGTGCCGATGGAACTGTCTATTTTGGTGTGAGTTGGTCAGAAGATACTCCGAATTTCCTAGCATTAAATCCTGATGGTACTTTGAAATGGGGACAAAATGTAGGAGGTGTTTCTGCATCTCCAAGCATAGGAGAAGACGGAACAATTTACATTGCTACTCATGGCGGACTTTATGCTCTTGGCGGACCTGATGCACCAGAAGAAACTCCAGAACCTGAACAAAACGAACAACCTGAACCAGAACAACAAGAAACCCCAGACTCCCCAAATGAATCATCTGAAAACACTCAGGATAAAACCTCTCATGAAAACGTTAGTCAAGAAGAACCACCAGAACAAAACCCCCTGTTAGCATTCTGGATGTGGCTGATGTCTTTGTTTGGCTTTATCTCCTGAGGCTTATTTTCTATCTGGGTTTGATTGTCCATAGTTAGACTTCGCTCCCTAATACATAAGGAACGTTCCCAGAGTCTAACTTGAACCATTACGCTGGGACTGGGAGTTTCGGACGGATTCCGAGGAACTCGGAATCATGTGCCCTTCGAACCCAGAACCCCGTAAGGGGACTAGCTGACTGGGAAATACCGCAAGCGTAAGCTGCTGGTTTTCCAGGCTAGCGCGTGTGCAGGCGAGACGCTCGCTTTCGAACGTCATGCGCTTGCCGTTCCGCCATCCCAGCGTGATATATAATATTCGAAGATGTTATTTTAAAGTTTATTCAGATGTGCTTGAGCCTGTTTTTGCAATTGGAACACATACCGGAGGAAATATCGTAGTGTTCCTCGCAAACGATCGCTCCGCAGAACACGCATGAGTGCGGATGTTTCGTTGCCTTCCCGCATATCGAACATAAGCCCGAAATCATCCTATCATTTCCTCTTAGATTCTTTGATTTCCGCTCTCCTTTCCATCAGGAGATAGGCGAGTATCGAAATTAAAGCTATCGCCAGAAGTGCTATCATTATCTCGTTTATCGGGATATTTTCCAATCCAGGCGTTATCTTTCGCTTGGTGGCATTCGTGTACTTTATTATATCCCTGCAGTTTTCGAGCGCAGTTTCGGTGAGCTCACTTGCCCTTTCAAGGTTATCCTGGATGAGTTCTCTTTCAGCCTCGAAGATGAGCTCTGTCAGATCCAAACATTCGGGGTTGTCCTGGAACAAATCCTTTGTCAACTGCATCCTTTCCCGGAGCCTCGTCTGATTGAAAAGCGGTCTCAGGTAAATCGTTGTTGACTGGTTGAATTTAGGATATGTCACGGCTCCCGTTATCTTTATCTCGTAATTACCCTTTGTGAGCTCGTGGGTGGTTATGGTCAGGTTGTTGTCTACCCTCTCCCCGACACTGAGCTGGCTCACGTTTCTCATAGTGAAATCGAGCGAAATGTCCTCGCTCTCGTTCACGTACGACATTATATTCATGTTGTTCAATGTAACTTCTCCTGTGTTTTCAAAGGTAACTTTCACGGATGTTTGGTTGTACGAGCCTACTCTTTCCAGAGGGGAAACGGTTATGGTCAGCGAGGCGATTTTCGTTTCAGTGGTGGTGTAACCACCTCCTCCTACCTGCTGGATAATCGTTTCGGTTTCTTTTTCACTGTAGCTCACGTTGAGTGTTATGTTATTACTGGATACATTGTATTCAGAGTCGTTTACGGTGAAAATTATATATTCTATTCCGTACCAGTCAGTTTCAGGAACAAACGTAAGACCTCCTGTCCAATTCGGGACCACGGTGGCCGGGCTGCTCTGTCCTTCCACCTGAACAGATGCCATATGCGATGGTAAGGTATAGGTTATGGTCAGGTTGTTATCATCATTAGAAACGTTATTATGGTTGTCAGGATCTCTAACATAGTAAGTAAAGTTCGGGTAAAGATACTTGGGGTTGTTCATGGGCCATTCCTGCGGGGGTATGGAGAAAACAACTTCAGGCGCTCTGTTAGTGTTTAATATGGTGACGTCAAATTCATCGGAGTCGGTTAAGTATGAATCGGTAACCTCGAGTCTGAATGTCCAGTCCCCCGATTCCTCAAAGTCAGTCTCGTAATTCCAAGAGTTATCATCTTGACACTCGTCCACACTGCCTATTTGGGTTCCGTTCTTATACCATGTACAGTAGAGGTAGTCATCATTGAGATCAGTTGCGTTTATCAAGAAGATGATGGTTGTGTTTTCGTCAACAACATTACTCGGGACAGACCAGATTATGTCAGCGAAAGGAGGGTAGTTCACGGAAGATATCGTGAAATCAACAAGCTTCGATCTGGTCGCGTTGTAAGGGTTAATCGTATTCCCGCTGTCCCTCACGGTCACGTTTATCGTGTAATTCCCCACCTCGCCACTTTCGAAGTCAGTAGTCCTGTTTACCACGCCTGTCGTGGAGTTTATATCGAAAATCGAGCAGTTCGTGCCATTCACCCTCGAACAATCAACGAACGTGAGGTTGTAAAAGAAAGGGATATCGCCCTCCTCATCGGCTGTGACCGAACTGAGGTTTATGAAGTATGTCGAGTTTTCAAAGCCGGTTTTGTTCGTGAAGTTGAAGTCAGGGGGATCGTTGACAGCGTTTATCGTCAGGTTGAACTCCTCCCAGTCGACAGAGCCGTTGGTGTCGGTAACGCTCATGTTCAAGACATACGTGAAATTATACGTATCATTCGCCCACGAATCATTGGTTGCTGTGAAATTAACGACCCCGGTTGTTGGATTTATGGTAAACAGAGGAGGACCGGTGGTGAACGTTAAGCTATAGGTTAAAGTATCATTGTACGGCGTTTCCGTGTCTGCATCTGTCGTGTTATTCCCCACGTTGCATACGTATTCGATGTCTTCGTTAGTGGAGTTCACGCACGAGAAGTTCAGGACGGGCGGGTCGTTTATGTTGTAAACGGTGAAATTCACCAGGATGAAATCCTCCCTGCCCCACGTATCGTTGACGATAATCTTGACCGTGTAGTTGCCGACCTGCGAATTGTTCATTGGGGTGTAATTCATTATCCCCATAGCCGGGCCCGGAGGCCAAAGGCTGTTGTTAGTCTCTATGGGGAAGAGCGTGTTGTTGATGAGCGTGGAGTTGTAGTAGGTTTCTGACCTGAACGTTAGGTTATCGGTTGCGTTGTCAAGGTCTGTTGCGTTAATCGAGAGGAAGAAGGACTGGTTCTGGGTAGCGTTTTGGGGAGGAACGGATGTCGTTATATTCGGCCGGTAGTCCGGGACGACTGTGAAGTTGAATAACAACAAATCGGTGAGGTTCCCGCCGTCCTTGACAGAGACGTTGAGCGTGTAGTTCCCCGAATCCTTTCTCAAAGGATTTGTGTAATTTATAACCCCTGTCTGGTTGTCTATTGTGAAAATCGAGCAGTTCGTATCGCTTTGGTTGAACGTCTTGTTACAATAGGTGAAATTAATTTCGAATGTTAGCGTCCCGTTCACAGGATCGCTGTAAGGGACGTAGGACGGGAAATCATCCGGGTCTGTTGTGTTCTCCCCGACATCACAATAGTATTCAAGGCTCTGAACAGAGTAATTATTACAAACGAAACTGAGGTTCGGCTGGTCGTTTATGTTCGTAACCGTGAAGTCAACGAGAATCGAATAGTCTCCATTCGCCCTGCCGTCGTAAACCGAGATGTTTACCGTGTAATTACCGACCTGGTTGTTTCCAACAGATGTGTAATTCATTGTGGCGTTTCCTAAACTCGTTCCGTTATCAAGGTATGACGTTTCATTGAAGGTTATAGGGAAGAGGCTCAAGTTTGGATAAACGGAAAGATTCCTGTAAAGGGTTGTCGTGTTGAATACCAGCGTCCCGTTGTCTATGTCACTCGCGTTTATAATCAGAATTCTGTTTTCGTTTTGTGCCCAGAACTGGTCCGGAATGGGATCGATAACAGGAAGGTCGTTTATATCGGTAACACTGAAATTCTCTACCTGCCAGTCCGTTTCATTCGCCAGCCACGTGTATGGAGGGGTGGACGTTCCCGTCAAGTTATCCCCCGGGTCTGTTACGGTGTAATTTATAGTGTACTCTCCAACATCCAAATTCGTGAAGTTGCTTGTCCTGTTTATTTCACCTGTCGTGCTGTTTATAGTGAACAAATTCGAACACTCCGTTAGATTCGTGTGTTCTGAGTTGAACGGCCTGTAACATTCGAGAAAAGTGATATTGAAAAAGAACGGCCCGCTCGGGGTTTCCTCATCCGTTGCACCAACATCGTTGTAGAACGAAGAGTTCTGGTTTGAACTGGAGGGGAGATTCTGAAGGGCTGGCTCGTCATTCACAGCGTTAACTATGAAAGTCTTGTTAGCGACCGAGCCATCACCTTCTGGATCCTGGACCGTAAGCGAGACCTCGAACTCGCCGCAACCAGCATCGCTCGTAACGTCAACTGTGATAGCCCCTGTTGCCGAATTAATACCGAACCCATTGAATTCAGTTCCGGAAACGTAACTGTAGATGAGGTTGTTTTCATCGATATCATCTATATCATAACTATCTGCGCTGAAATCATGGTTACATATTGTGTCTTCATAGCAATTTTTGTCTGCGAGGGGAACGTATATGCCCGCAGGCGTGTTAAAAACTGTTATGTTATCTGTTGCGTTGATCACACCATAACCTTGCGAAGAACCGTTGCACGTGGTATTCCAGTAATAAAACCCCCTTGAAGCGAAAGACTTGTTGTATTCGTAAAGCAAAGACGATGAATTGAACCACATGTTCACGGAAGATGTCCATCCGCCTGAAATGTTGAAACTTATGTTGCATTCAACCCCTGACCCGTTTATGGACTCTTCTGAAGTGAGATTCGTGTAGTTCGTGAAAAACTCCGGAAGGGTTGTGGAACTCGGACCGTTTCCTAACGGACTCCCATCAGCATAGATATTGTAAGAACCTCCCTGAGGATCGGCTGAATCCCAGAGGGTTAAGTTCATCTCCCCTGATTGTACGGATATGAAGAACCCCGTGAAGACCAAAGGATTGAAAACAAAAATTACCGAAGTAGCCAATACTATCAAAGCTACCCAAACCCCTATATGCTCATTCATAAGGTATACCCTCTAAGTAATTATATGTTTTTGAACAATTAAATAAGGAATTTTTCCACAACCAAAAGCCCCATCAAGTTAAAAATTTATCAAAATTTATATTGACCGAAACCAATAATTTATCATGGTTGGTGCTGAGGGCATAGACGAAAGGGTTATTGATTCATATAAGGGCAAAATTGAAGCGATCAGGGGAGAAATAGCGAAGGTCATTGTGGGACAGAAAGAGGTTGTAGACGGTCTTCTTACCGGTCTGGTCTGCAACGGGCACGTTCTCCTCGAGGGTGTTCCCGGGATAGCGAAGACACTTCTCATACGTGCGATCGCAAGGGCGACGGGATGCGATTTCAAGCGAATCCAGTTCACGGTTGATTTGCTCCCAACGGACATAACAGGCATAACTGCATACCACAAGGAGAAGGGATTTTACGTTGTGAAAGGTCCTGTATTCACGAATTTCCTGCTCGCTGACGAGATAAACCGTTCCCCTCCAAAGACCCAGTCCGCTCTTCTCGAAGCAATGGGTGAGCGTCAGGTCACGATCGGAAAACAGACTTTCGGCGTACCAGACCCCTTCTTCGTGATGGCAACCCAGAACCCCATAGAATCCGCTGGGACATATCCCCTGCCCGAAGCGCAGATAGACAGGTTCCTCCTGAAACTGTACATGTTTTACCCTGACAGCCATGAAGAGCTGAAAATACTCAAAAGGAACATACAGCTTTACAAATTCGAGGATTTCGGCTTGAAATCCGTTATCACGCCGCAGGATATCCTCAAAATGCAGGCGGACGTCAAGAAGATATACATGAGCAAGAAAGTCGAACAATACTGCGTTAATCTGGTTGATGCCACGAGGAATCCGAAAAAGTATAAAATCAGACTGGGGAAGTACGTGGAATGGGGATCTTCCCCGAGGGCATCGATAGGTTTGTTCATAGTTTCAAAAGCGAGAGCGTTCATCCACGGGAAGAATTTCGTGATACCGGATTTCGTGAAGGAGATCGCCCTTCCCATTCTGAGGCACAGGATTATCCTCAACTACGAGGGCCTCGCTGAGGGAATAAAAACGGACGACATAGTGAAGGAGATACTCGGAAAGGTCCCTATCCCATAACCACTTCTTTTACGAGCGCTTCGCTGCTTCAAAGAATCGGTTGGCCAAGAAAATATTCAAATTTAATTAACCAAGACCAATTATAATTTATGAAAACTAAAAAGCTGAGGATTGATGTTGTTTCTCTTCTTCAGAAAATTGAGATAATCCTGAAAATACTCGTGGACACGCAGATCGTAAGCAGGTATAGGAGCGTGTTCAAGGGGAAGGGTTTAGAATTCGAAGATTACAGGGCTTACACGACCCAGGATGATGCGAGCAGGATTGACTGGAAAGCGAGCACACGTTCGAACCAGCTGCTTGTCAAGCTCTTCAGGGAAGAGAGAGAGCTCGATGTTTACATCCTTCTGGACGCGTCCTCTTCGATGATTTTCGGTTCAACCAAAAAACTGAAACTGGAACATGCAGCGGAGGTAGCGGCGGCTTTCGCTTATATGGTTATAGAGGCCGGGGACAAGGCAGGACTTGTGATGTTCAATGACAAGGTCGCTAAGGTCGTCCCCGCCTCAGTCGGCAAAAAACATTTTCAAATACTCCTCAGCTCCCTTGTGAATCCGAATTTCTACGGAGGAGGATATAACCTTCAGAAAGCTATGAATTTCATCATGCGTATTTCCAAGAAGAGAGGTCTTGTCATAATCATCTCTGACTTCATAGGTCTGGAAAAGGGATGGGAAAAGGCATTGAAACTCTCCACAGTTAAATTCGATGTGATAGGCATCATGGTGAGGGATCCGAGAGACCAGATCATGCCTAAGGAGGATGTAGGGCAGTTCGTGATCCAGGATGCTTACTCGGAATCCTCGCTCCTCATAGACCCGAAAAAAATAGCCGATGGATACGCGAAATACGCGAAAAGGGAGGAGGAGATGTTGAAAGGGGTATTTCTGAATTGCAACGCAGATTTAGTAATCATCTCCACGGATGAATCATTTATCAAGCCACTCATAGAATATTTTATAATGAGGAAGGCACGGGCGTGCAAATTTGGCGTTTAATCAGGAGGTCATGTACATGGATATAACCTTTGCAAACCCCGTATATCTCTGGTTTCTCGTAGTCATACCGTTGATGGTTCTCGCTCACTTCATAAGCCTCAGATTCACGACAAGGAAGGCCCTCAAGTTCGCGAATTTCCCGGCAATAGAATACGTAACCGGCAAGAGGATTCTCTCCAAGAACTATTTGCTGCTTTTAATGAGACTCGTTACGCTCTTTTTGCTAATACTCGCCGTTTCCGGCGTTGTCCTATGGTATGAAGGGGAGACGAGCGAGACGGATTTCATGCTCGCCATAGACTCCTCGGGGAGCATGCTCGCCAAGGATTATGAACCTAACAGGCTGGAATCAGCAAAGGGCGCTGCCTTGTCGTTTGTGGAATCCCTCCCGGCAAGCACGAATGTAGGGGTTCTGTCTTTCGCGGGCGTGAGCTTCATAAGACAGAGATCCACGAGCGACATGTCAAAGGTCTCGAAAGCCATAGAGAACATCTCGATAGAGCTCGTTGGCGGGACAGCGATAGGTTCCGCAATCATATCCTCGGTCAACCTTTTCGCAAGCCCGGAAAACCCGAAGGTTGTCGTTCTCCTCACGGACGGGCAGAACAATGTCGGACCGAGTGTTGAAGAAGCGATAAGTTATGCGAATGAAAACCACGTGACAGTCCACACTATCGGGATAGGGACAAAGGAGGGAGGTGGTTTCCCTGAAATGAATCTCACATTCATATCGAAACTCGATTCGGAAACACTCAGGATGATAGCGAACCAAACGGACGGGAAATATTACGAGGCGAGGAATGAGAGCGAACTGTCAGAAATATACGAGGAAATCGCGCTCTTGGGCATCAAGAAGATTTCCCTGAACCTTTCCATTATATTCCTCATAACCGCGCTGATCCTGTTATTTGTTGAATGGGGCTTGATAAACACAAAATACAGAACGCTTCCTTGATCTATTTTATATTTCACTCATTATCCTGTTGTACAATTTTATGATACGTATGGTTTCGTTGTACAATCCCTTCTTAACCTCAGGCGGAATCTCATCATAGACTTTCCTTATCTTTGAATAAATCCTTTCCGCCTCTTCTAGTTTGTGGTTCGCTATCGCTCTTTCCCCTTCCGATATCAGCCTTTCAAGGGTTTTCGCATCCGCTATGTCCCTGTCCGTTATTTTGTACTTCTTTACCCTTTTCCTGAGAACGGGTTTCGGAAGCTTCACCTCTTCCTTTTCAGGCTTCACTCTTTTCAGCTCCTTTTCAGCTCTCTTTTCAAGGGCATCGTACATTCTAACTCCTGTCAGCTTCTCGACGATTATTATCGCGCTCTTGACCACAAGGGAGATATCGGATATAGAGGGTTCAGTGAGCTTGTATTCAATCTCGGTCATCTTCATGGAGAATTCCGCTATCCTGTCAGCCAGGCCTTTTGGGATTTTCCTTCTCCTCGCGACCTCTGTCAATTCTATGTATGTGAATTCCTTGCGGATTCTGAACATCTTCGCGAAGAATTCCCTCATCAAACCTGAGAATTCAGAAACTATCGTTCTCAACTTCTTCTTACCGATTTCTAGCTGTATGAGATGGAGTTTTCTGAGCGTGGTCGTCCCGAGTAGCTGCACGTCTGTGTACGGAAGAGGTCTGATCTTCTTCCTGTAGAATACCAGCAGAAGCACGGATATCCTGTAAATGAATATCGAACCCGCCCCGAGGAGTATTACAATGAGCAGGAATTCTGCCAGGAACAGGCCGCAATCCTGCATGCACGTCAGCAATTCACCCTCTTCACATATCTGATTCCCGCATACAGGAGGAAACACCTCAGGGCACAGAGGACATGGGCCTCCGCAGTCTATCTCCTCTTCGCAGATCAGGTTCCCGTTCCTCAGCGTGTGACAATTCTTAATCCCGTCACTGCATGTGGAGCACGGAGGACAGGGTCCCCCGCAATCTATCCATATCTCGCACTTCCCATGATGGCAGTTCGTTACCCCGTCCTCACAGCTCGGTATCGGAACGTACACACATGACCTGGTTTCTCCTGGCTTGTTGAACGTGGTTCCGCAGTTGTTGATATCCACGCACTCCCTTGTCTGTATTTCGTAAACGGGACATACAGACCATTCAGAACATCTCCAGTTCTCCGAGCAGGTAGGCGGAGCCGCGGTAGGCGGGGGTATCACCACGATGGGCACGTCTATAATTATCAGTGTCCACTCATGCGAATCCGTTAACTCCCCGTCAGAGATTATAACCGTTATGTTATGCGTTCCGGCCGAAATGTAGCTTGCGTAGTAGGTGTATTCGTCATTCGTTTCGTGCATTAACGCCGTTCCGTCCACATACCAGAGGGTTGAGGGAACCGTCCCGTCAGGGTCGTATTTAGTTATGTTGAAGTACTGGCTTTGGCCTTCATAAATCCGTATCGTATCGTTAAAGGGATACCATGACGTTATGTTCGGCGGGCGGTTGACAACGACAACGGAGAAGCTTATGATCTCCTCGTCCCAGAGAAAACCATCAGTGACAGAAATGTTTATCCAGTACGTACCGTTATAACTCTCGTTGACGAAGAATTGTATAAGGCCTGTTACGGGGTCTATATCGAAAAAAGTCGAATTGTCATAGAAAGTGAGGTTCGACCATTCCGGCTTGACGTCCACGTCCGTTGCGTTCACGTCATACGTATACGTATCGTTTATTATCGCTGTCTGCGCTCCTATGGGGTCCAGAACAGGAGGGTCGTTGATGTCTATGACCTCTATATGGACGGCCTGCCAGTCCACCAGTTCGCCGTCAGACACCCATATCAACACCGAATGGTTTCCCACATCATCCTGCGAGGTGGGGAAGTATATCAGACCAGTCTCGTTGCCTATCTCGAACAGCGTGGTGTTGTCCCCGAATGTGAGCGTGTCGTTGTTGGGGTCGGTTGCGTTCACGTCGTAGATGAGGGTAGCACTCTGGTTAAGGACGAAATCGGGTATGGGGTCCAGGACAGGGGGCTGATTCTCGGGCATTATCGTGAGTTTCATTATCTTCCAATCGCTCATCTTCCCGCATAACGAAAACACAGAGATGTTTATGTAGTGATCGCCCTCGTCGCTCCCGTTCGGTGTGAAGGAAATCTCGCCCGTTTGTTGGTCTATTTCGAACAAATACGTATAATCATAGAATGTGACGTTCGTATCGTTTTGAATCGTGCTGTTCACATCGTAGTAAAATGGCTGGTTTACATTGGCAGTCTGGTCCTCGATCGGATTTATAACAGGGTTGTTATCCACACACATCCCGACGAAACCGACAGCTGTTGCTTTCAATGTTATTTCATCGTATCTCACGTAATAAACAGAAAACTCCAATAAAGTCACTATTATCAATATCGTTATCAATATTACAATAACTCTATTCGATACCTCCCTCATAATTATAATTTAAAATTAGGCGGGAAAGATTAAATTGTTTACATGATTCTATACGAGCCTTTTCTGTTTGGATTTTTTCCTCTTCTTCGTGTAAAAAACCAGAAAAACGGCAACAAACACGGCGATTACGACAACCACTATTATTATAATAAGAACAAAATTCCCCAGGCTTTCCGGTAGACCGAACATCCCGGTTTTCTCCACCACCTCAATCTCGAATTCTGCTGTATCATTCCGGTCCAGATAATGAACTACGACAATACCATTGTATTCCCCCAGCGAGACGCCTCTTGTCGTGTCCCAGTAGTTCGTTATCGTCGGCGAAGAAAACGCCCTCATGTTCACATTCTTACTTTTGTCCTCTCCGATGATTTTACCGTTCTTGTCCATGACGGACATTTCGACATACACGTCCTCTATTTCCTGGTTCCAATAGCTGTGGATTTTTGTCAGGATTTTCCCAATAGTTCCATTCACCATAGACTCTGCTGAAACATTCACTATTTCGATCAAGGGTGCGCCAAGATTGAATGCCTCTTTCAAGCTCGTGTTTTCCCCGTCATAGAAAAGCGCGGCCTCAACCTTGTACAGACCGGGTTCGACATCCGAGAACCAGGTAGCACGAAATGTCTCGATTTTTGTCGTTTCAATCGGTTTGCCCTCTGTCTGGAGGACAACAACGGTTTCATTTTCCATGTTAAGTATCTTTATCTCACTCCTTGCGCTTGTTATGTTCTCCTTACCGAGGTTGGTAGCGGTTATTTCAAAAAGAACGGTGTCGTTCACGTTCGCGTTCTCTATATCCAATTTTATCTCAGCATACTTGCCTGGATACGGAACCCTGACTACTATCTTCATCCCTACCTTTATCCTTGCAACAGCAATCCCTTCTTCAGATTCCACACGCGTTGATGCCCAGATAATCCCAATATGCTCACCCGGCCTGTCGAATTTATCGGGCAGTTTAATCCTGAATCTGAAAACAGACGACTGATAAGGACCCAGGAGTAAGTAATCCGGCGTCAGCAGGGTTATGAAATCCTTAAGTTCAGCATCTGTATAAATATCAAACTCTAATGTTCCGTCACCGGTATTAATTACCTGCCCTTCAAATTCAAATTCCTCGTTGGGGATGAAATCCATGGTGATTTTGCTGGGGGATATGCCAAGGGCTAGTACAGAAGAAGGAAAAAAAAATAAGAAAATGAATACGACTATCCTTTTCATGGACACACCCAGATTGTTACTTGCTTACGATGAGTCTATAGCACCTATTGTTACAACTTCGCCTTTGGTTCCAACTGCATCACTAGGTATTTGAATTCTGAAGTGAAGCCTTAACTCATCCGTATCTGGAGTATCTAGGTAATTCAAGTCAGTGCATGCAACGGTTTCCGAGACATTCAATGATGTCCAGCTTCCTTCCCCGTATCCTCCTGCGAAGTCTGCGGAGCATGCCCCTGTCGAATCGTTGCTCTTGGCCTTGAACTGCGCAGCAGCACCGGCTCCTATCCATGGAGTTCCCCCGCTTCCTGCTTCATTGAGTGTGGATATGTTGATGGATACATTGACATTACCAATGTTCTCTACCACGAAAGGATAGACAAATGTCCCTGCTCCGTAATCCGTTCCGTTACCTTCCGATCCGTTATTAAATGTACCGCCACCAGTCCAG